>JAPKAW010000195.1 GCA_028825055.1 Flavobacteriales bacterium
GCACCTGCTGCTGAGGAAGCACCTGCTGCTGAGGAAGCACCTGCTGCTGAGGAAGACGATAAAAAAGAAGACGCTTAATTGGCGACTAAACGATAATGCATTGAAAGGGCTGTACCGAAAGGATACAGCCCTTTTCTTTGCTAGCACATTCGAAGGACATGGAAATCAAGGACTGCTTTTTATTAGGTCTGATCACAAAGCCTCATGGGTACAAAGGCGATGTGGTGTTGTTTGTCGATGCTGACGAACCGCTCCAATACCGAGAATTGGACAGCATTTGGGTTCAAGAAGAAAGTGGTTTGGTACCCTATTTTTTCGACTCACTTCGGCCACACGGAGATCGTTTTGTAGCACACTTGGAAGGGGTAGACTCAGAAGCCTCAGCACAGCGCCTGGCTGGAAACAAGGTTTTTCTACCGGAAAAATTCCTCCCGGAATTGGCCGACGACACCTTCTACTTTCATGAAGCCATAGGCTGGACCTTGTTCGATGGCTTGACAAAGAAAACGGTCGGCAATATTGTTCGTGTCCAAGACCACGGAGCGTACCCCATTTTAGAGGTGGATGCCGAAGGATTGGAAGTATTGGTCCCACTCCCTGACCATATGCTCATGAAAGTAAACCGTGAGCGCGGTATTCTCGAGATTGAACTACCCGAAGGCCTTCTGGATGTTTACCTCAACCCCACGGAGGAGGATGTTGACGGCAACGAGGATGAAGAGGACCCCGATTCCTTCTCCTATTGATCTGGTCATTCTCATGGCGATCTACCCTGCATGAACTCCATGCTCCCCTGTTGACAAATCCAAGCGAATGATCTCGTTGGCCTGCTTTCCAATTCTATGTTTGAAAGAACCAATTCAATCATCCCGCATGACGGTCAATGCTCCGGCTTCACATATCGAAGTGTCAACTACGACAGTCAAAGCGACCAAAACATTTGTTTTGGACACGAGTGTTTTGCTCTTCGACCACAGCGCATTGACTCGATTTGAAGAGAATCGCGTCGCCATTCCAATTACCGTTTTGGAGGAACTCGACCAATTCAAAGTTGGAAACGAGACCAAGAATTTTGAAGCCCGTGAATGCATTCGTATCATCGACAGATTGAGTAAGGATCACACCCTTCAAGATTGGATCGCGCTGGACAACGAGGTCGGCGGACAACTCCGAATTATTTTACAGCGCGATTCGGATGAAAGTGTTGCCAATACGGTATTTGGATCACGCTCCAATGATCACCGCATTCTGGATGCTGCGCTAACATTGCAGAGAGAAGACCCCGAGACAACTGTGGTACTGGTATCCAAAGACATCAACCTGCGGCTCAAAGCAAAGGCCTTGGAGCTCCCCGCTGAGGATTACAAGACCGGTCAAATCCGGGATGTCAAGTTGTGTTACACCGGCCGAACCGTCATTGAAGGAGCCGACAGCAATGACATCCGTAAATTATACGTCAACGGAACATCCCGAAAGATTACCCTGCTGGATCCGCGACGTGAAAACAACCACTTCTACATTTTACGCAACGGCTCAGCCAGCGCATTAGGCATTTATAGTGAACTCTCACGAAAGATTCAACGAATCGACAAGGACAACGCGTATGGAATCAAGCCGAAAAATGCAGAACAAGCCTTCGCGTTGCATGCGATTTTAAACCCCAACATTTCACTGGTCACCATCTGCGGAGTAGCTGGAACCGGAAAGACTTTACTTGCCTTGGCGGGAGCATTGGAACAGCGCAATAAATTTGACCAAATCATTTTGGCCCGTCCGATTGTCGCTTTGTCCAATCGAGATTTGGGGTTCTTACCCGGCGATGCGGAAGAGAAGGTCAATCCCTATATGCAACCGTTGTGGGACAACCTCAAGTTCATTCAATCTCAATTTGGCGAAAACGAGCGCAAACATCGCATTATTGATGAGCTCAAAGAACAAGACAAGATTACCATTTGTCCCCTTGCTTACATCCGAGGGAGATCGCTCAGCAATGCCATTTTCATCATCGATGAGGCGCAAAACTTAACCCCACATGAAGTGAAAACAATCATTACGCGGGCTGGTGAGAATTGCAAAATCATCCTCACGGGAGATGTTCGACAAATTGACACGCCATACTTGGATGAGCAGTCAAATGGCTTGAGCTACGTGATTGATCGGTTGCGTGGCAAGGACTTGTATTGTCATGTCACTTTGGAGAAAGGTGAACGCTCCGAGTTGGCCAACTTGGCCAATCAGCATCTGTAAACGCATTCTTGATCTTCCGCGACGTTACCTCCGCATGATCCGATGAGTGGACTGATCGCCTTCCTCTCCATGAAAATGGACCACGTAGACGCCGGGAGCAGAAGGCAAATCAAATGACCAGCCCGCTGCGCCGCGGACAATCGGTCCCGCAGACACACGCTGCCCTCCTGCATTATATACTTCATAGACCGTCCCATTGAACCCTTGCGGGAATTCAACAAATACCCGGCCGTCGTCTGATGGGTTCGGATACACCTTCCAAGAAGACGCCATCAACACATCTACCGATGTTGGAACCAACGATGTGGACATCTCCACCACCAACTCAGGAGCCGCGTAATCCCAATACATGGACTCAAATTCTGCAATGGCATCCGTTTCCACTTCAAACATCGGGGCCACCCAACGCGGCGGCATCGCCTGGTACCAGAGTCTAGCTGTGACATTGCAATCTTCGCATCCACTCAGCGCTGGAACATCCAATGCATAATGCACCACATCAGCACCGGTTCCTTCTTCGCCGGACTCCGATCGATTGAAATCTCCTGAAGCCATATCCCATTCAACATTCGCACCGACGACGAGCGTCGTATCGTATGCCGGATGATCCGTTCGAAACCCGAGGGGTGGCAAACGGTTGTCCTTTAAAGTAATCGCTGCACGTTCCAACAAGTTGGTCGGCGTACCCGTTACATCTGCGATTACAAATTCATAAATCTGAACTTGGGACGCGTCCGTAATCACGTCATGGTGCGGTTGAAAACTCTCGATCCCACCGTCATCTGCGCCAACGATGTTCATGCCATCTTCAGCCAGTTGACCGGATTGCCACAAGATGCTTCCCTGTCCATCCGTTACCTCGATCTCCAGCCAAACACGTCGTGCAGGATATCCCGAGGGAAATTTATGTCCCGCTTTGTTTTCCAACCTCACAAAGATGTTAGCCTCTCCTGATGCCGGATCCAACTGTGCCTGATCAAAGGTCATTTCCACACTTTGCTGCTGCAGCATCTCAAGCGTGCGATTTAACGTTGAATCAAACTGCGCCTCCGAAGCCGTGAGACCCAACTCATCTATGTGATCGCGCATCAAACGCAACATCGAGGTATTCGCACCAACGAGGTAATGCAGTCCATAAGGACTCCGCGGCTCCAAAAAAGCATAGCCGCTTGAAATGACCACCGGGTCCTCAATCTGCGGCATGTGACATCCTTGACACTCTTGTTGCAGATCATTCGACTCACCATCAACGAAGTCTGGCTCATAAATGCTATTGAGCCATTCGTGGTAAGTGGCTTGTTCTATGTAATCCTGTCCCGTGGGCTCTCCAAATAGATCAGCCGTCTGCGTAATGAGCGAATGACATCCTGCGCACACTTCACTCTCCACGCTATGGAGTCCATACACGGGTTCATAACCGACATAGGTGGTCATCGGTAAGCCATAGAGCAAAGGTTCGGATTTACTCCCACCATATGGACCATACAGGGTGTCTTCAACAAAATTGAGGAGACCGCTAAATTGATTCCCGATATTTTCATCCGATTGCTGATGGCAGGCATTGCATGAAACACCATCGAGCGCCAAACTGTCCATTAATAATTCAGCCATCGAATAGAATTCTTGGCCATCATGGTGTGCAGCAAAATGACCTAACGGCGCATGGCAAGATGTGCACTTGTCTTCAAGTTCCAGTTGGTGCGAAGGATTGATGGCTACCTCTTGGCTAACCTTGGCTTGCCAAAAAGGATCTTTCGCAGAATTGGCCATCAACGTACTGCGCCAGTC
>JAPKAW010000196.1 GCA_028825055.1 Flavobacteriales bacterium
AGAAAAACGATCAATGCAATGATCAAGCTCGGGATGGTGGTTATCATCATGTACCGAATGTGTGTGAACAAATCGGTTCCAGCCACTGCCGGAGCGATGTTGGTGGTGTCACTCAAGGGAGACATTTTATCACCGAAATAGGCTCCTGAAATAATAGCTCCTGCGACCCATCCCGGATGAAGGCCCAATGCGGTTCCAATGCCAATCAATGCGACACCTACAGTTCCTACGGTGCCCCATGAACTGCCTGTGGCTAATGAAAGCACCGCGCAAATGAGGCATGCTGCAAACAAGAAGATTTCGGGATTCAAAACCTGTAAACCATAGTGGATAAACGCAGGGATGATCCCGGCCATTAGCCATGTGCCACTCAGAGCTCCGATCATCAAGAGGATGAGCATGGCCTCGGACGTTTGAGATATGGATTTGCTGATAGCATCGCGGATTACGTCCCATTTCAACCCCCTCAGCATGCCGATGCCTCCAGAGACAAATGCCGCAAAAAGCATAGCGATTTGATTGGCACCGTAAGAGCTGTCTTCCCCAAAAGCAATGACATCTGCGGCGAGCAGTGCAATCAAAATGACAACCGGAGTCAATGCAAGGAGCAGAGACATCGATTGGCTTTGGTGGTCCGAACGCATGGCTTAGCTGTTGGACTTGATGTCCTCTTCAGAAACTTCGCCGGTTGGATTCAATGCCGATTTTTCGATGCGAACTTTGGCTCCATCAATTTGCAGCAGAACCGTGCGCTCATTCATTTCAACCACCTTGCCGTGAATACCTCCGATGGTCACCACTTTATCTCCCTTGGAGATGCCTTCTCGAAACTTCTTCGATTCTTTTTGTTTCTTGACTTGAGGGCGAATCATGAAGAAATACATGATTAAGAACATGCCGCCAATCAGGAGGAAAAAGGACATGCCGCCTTCGGCTTGTGCTTGGAGTAAAATAGAAAAGAGTGTCATGGATTGGAGTCTGTATTTTGGATGGATTCTAGTTCAATTGGCGACGATTGTGGGCCAATGACCAGTGACTTAAGAGTGAGTTCTGTCGTGGATGGGTTCGCGTTGGAAACAACAAAAATGCTCTTTTCGTTGAGACCGGGACGCAAGCGACTGTCAAAGGTCACTTCAATGCGGCCTTTTTTACCGGAGTGGATCGGATGCCTCGGCCAGTCTCTAGCAGCGGTGCAACCGCAAGAAGTAGAAACGTCTGCGATAACCAAAGGGGCTTCTCCTGTATTGCTAAATTCATAAATGGCAGTGGCGCTCTGGCCTTCTACCAATGTTCCTAGATCTATTGATGAAGCGGTGAAGAGGATTTGTGGTACCGACTGTGCGGTAGCCTCAATCATGCTCGCCGTTGCTGGCATGTGGATCATGTCCGTAGAAATGCGTCCACCGTCTGAGTCACCGCAAGAGACGATGGTCAAACAGCCTAGAGTCAAAAGGATGTAACACCGCATCATTCGATCAAACCGCGGCCAATCTTGACAATGACCCCGTCCTTTTTCAATTGTGTAAAGAGCTGATCTAAAACGCCGTTGATAAAGCCATTGCTTTTGGGCGTGCTATAATATTTCGACAGCTCGATGTACTCGTTCAACGTCACCTTCAATGGAATGGATGAAAATGATTTCGCTTCAGCCAATGCCATTTTCATCAGAATGCGATCCATGAGGGCAATGCGTTCCAGTTCCCAGTTTTTAGCGGCTTCCGTGACGAGAATCTCGTTGACTTCAGCTTGCGCCAAAGTTTCTATAAACAACGTTTCAAGAAATTGTTTGTCATCGTCATCCTCGCGCCACAAAGGAAGGAGGGCAATGTCATCATCCGTCTCACGAATGGTTTTGATAGTCTTAATTGCCATAGACGCTGCTAAGTCTAGGTCGTCATTCCAAAAAATGCTTTGTTCTTCGAGCCGCTCTTGAAAAACTTCGCTTGTGATCATGTGCTTTCGGAAAATCCGAATCAAGTACTCGCGGTCGTGCTTGAATCCGCGCTCCTCGGATGCCATGAACTCGATGTATTCTTCGTGTTCAATCAAACTTCGGAACATCTTTCGGAGCATTTCTTGATCGTCTCCCCAACCAACACCCAAATCACTTGCTGCTTTTTGTAGTTTCTTGCTATTGGCTAAAGCCCGCAGCGGCTTGTTCGTGACAAACTTGGTGTTCGGATGTAAATCCTCTGGCGTAGGAAGCTGTTTTTTTCGTCCAGCTTCAATGCGATCAATGGCAAAACCTTGCATGGCACCAATCATCATCAGCAGAAGAATATACAATTCCTGCATTTTGCCAACCGAGTGGTTGAGGGCTTTCCGAGTCTCAACGACATCCGCGTCGGAATCCTGATAAAATCCGTACAGAATGTGCAGGATTTTGATACGTATATGTCGTCGGTTGAGCATGGGCAAATCTAGACAACAAATCTACTGCCTCCTTGCCCTATTTCACCCGGATGTTTTGTAATCATTTGGCGGTTTATCTTCAAATTTTCAACCATTACAAGCCGATATCCCATGTATTTTTGTGACATGTTGATCAATCGTTTCGCTAACGTGGCTCTGCCTCTTCGTTCCTTCCGTTTTTTGTGGGTGTTCGTTGCTTCACTTTGGATGTTTGGCTGTGAACAGCAAATAGAAGTTGAGTTGCCTACATCTGAGGCTGTGTACGTCGTTGAAGGAAAGATCGAAAGTGGTGCTCCGCCCATCGTTTTTGTCGGATTGGCTCAAGGGTATTTTGATCCCGTAGACGCGAGTAGTGTGGGGCAGTCTTTTTTGTCAGGAGCTATTGTTCACATTTCGATTCAAGGTCAAACGATTGCATTGGATGAGCTGTGCACTGGAGACTTGCCTCCGGAAGCCCTGGAGCAAGCCGCTGAATTGCTCGGTTTTCCGGCCGCGGTGTTGGGTGCATTGGATCTTTGTGTTTACACGTCTTTTGATGGAGCGGTGATCGGTCAATCGGGCAACACCTATGAATTGGATGTGTCCATTGATGAGAAGGAATTGCACGCAAAAACCGAGATCCTTCCGGCCATCCCTTTGGATAGCCTTAGGTGGGCTGCTCCAGGAAGCAATGACACCCTCGGTCTGCTTTATGCATCCTTTACGGATCCTGACTCTTCGGGCAATGCCTACCGGTGGTATGCAAAACGAACCAATGTGCGTCCAATGTGGGATCCGTTGGCAGGGGAGATTAAAGACGGTGATTTTGTTGCACCGCTTGGAAGCGTATTCGACGATTCTTTTTTCAATGGTCTGTCTTTTGAGTTTGGTACATTTCGAGGAAGTGTCGCAGGAAGTACGGCTTGGGACGATGATTTCTCCAATGCGGAATCGGGGTACTTCAAGTCGAATGATACCGTGGCCGTGAGGTTTTGTGCGATTGATGCTGATGTGTATGATGCCATCGCCAGTTATGAGAACCTTATCTTGAGTCAAGGAAGTCCATTCTCTCTTCCCGCCAATATGGAGTCCAACATCGATGGAGGCATTGGTCTTTGGGCGGGTTATGGCATTTGGCAGGATACCGTAATTTGCCAGCAATAGATTCGGTAAAATCAATTCATATGAACCATCCAGTGAGTAAAGTCTTTCTTTTGTCACTCTTCTTGACTTGCATGGCTTGGCATGCGAATGCCCAGACAGCGAGTGAAACAGTTCAGTACAGCGAATGGGGCATCGATGAAGTGGCAGTTTACGAGTCCGGTGCATTGATTCAACGTGGCGCCCGCGTGACGTTGGATGCAAATGGCAGAGCTGTGATTAAAATCGGGGGGCTTGCTCAAAGCATCGATGCAGGGAGCATTCAAATGATCCTTCCGGAAGAATGGGGATTATCAGGCCATTCTTTTCAAATTGCGAAAAACCCTTCTCTTGTTGAGGAATCGTTGAGCGCGCTGAACCGCATTGATGAGGCCCTTGAATCGTCGGAACGAACGGTGGCGATGAGAAATGCTCTGTTGGCAGTGTATACAGAGGAACTGGCCATGATTCAGGCAACCCG
>JAPKAW010000197.1 GCA_028825055.1 Flavobacteriales bacterium
GGCGAACGGCGCAACATGAAGAGCACCGATGTTTCTTCGATGATTCGAGAGCGTGTTGGGCCCATTGTCGGTTCTGAGAGCCTTAGTTTTGCTGCCTTTTCACCGTTTGGACGGCCAGTGTCGGTTTCTTTGTTGGGCAACAACATTGACGAATTGGTCGCTGCCACGGAAGAACTCAAAGCGGCGATGCTGCAACGCGAAGATCTTAAAGATGTCATCGACAACAATCAGAAGGGAATGCAGGAGGTAGAGGTCTTGCTGAAGCCCTTGGCGTATCAGCTCGGTTTCACCCGTCAAGAGATCATGTCCCAAGTGCGACAGGGGTTTTATGGCTCCGAAGTGCAGCGTTTGCAGCGCGGACGGGATGAGGTTCGGGTTTGGGTCCGCTTGGATGAAGAAGATCGGGCGTCATTGGGGGATCTTCAGAACTTCCGAATTCGAGCGATCGATGGTTCAAGGATTCCACTGAATGAATTGGCTGACGTGGTCGTCGGTCGGGGCATCACTGCCATCAATCGACTCTACGGTCAACGGGAAGTCCAAGTGTCCGCTGACTTGGCGGGACCTTGGGTGAGCGCAACGGATGCCAATACCGCCATCAAAGAAGATGTGCTTCCTCAAATCTTGGTGCGTTATCCTTCGGTGACGCCGAGTTACGAAGGACAAAATCGAGAAGTGGCCAAATCGCAGTCTAGCATAGGCGCTGTGATGCCGTTGATTTTCGCCCTGATGTTGTTCATCATCATTCTGGCGTTTCGCTCGCCTTTGCAAGGTTTGGCGGTGTTTGGTTTGATTCCCTTTGGCTTTGTTGGCGTCAGTTTGGGACACTGGATTTTGGGCGCTCAAATCAGCTTGTTTTCCATCTTGGGCATGATTGCGCTCATTGGAATTCTCGTAAACGATGCCTTGGTCTTCGTGGCTTCTTACAATGTCAATCTCAAAAAGGGATTGCTGGTCAAAGAAGCCATTTGGGAGGCCGGGATGAGCCGGTTCCGCCCCATCATTTTGACGTCTGTAACGACCGTTGCTGGCTTGGCGCCATTGATGCTGAACAAGAGCTTTCAAGCGCAATTCTTAATTCCCATGGCCATATCCGTGGCCTTTGGATTGCTCTTCATTACGGTTATTATTCTGGTACTTCTCCCCATTTACTTGCAATGGATCAACCCGTTCCACCGCACGTGGGTTTGGGTGAAAAAAGGCAATTGGCCAGGGATCGAGGCCGCTGAGCCTGCCATTCGAGAGGAACTTGCCTTGGACACTGAAATCGAGAAGTCATGAATTCTAAGGTTTTTCAATTGGCAGTCATTGGCCTGGTGTTGATTCACTGCTTTACGTTAGAATCCTTGGCGCAAATGGGATTGCGTCCCTTGAATAAACAAGAGGCAGTAGCCCTGGCCTTGAATCAAAATTTTGGCATTCAATTGGCTCAGAAAAGGTCAGAACTTGCATCGGTTAATACCGGTTGGGGCGCCGCAGGTGCTTTGCCGCAGATTGGTATTTCCACGGCGGCCTCAAATACCGTAAGCGATCAACGTGAAAACCCCACATCCTTCATTCAAGAGCGGCTGGAATCAGAATCATTGAATGCAAGCGCCCAGCTCAATTGGGTGCTGTTTGATGGGATGCGCATGTTTGCGAACAAACAAGCATTGGATGTTTTGGCAGAACAAGCTGAAGGCCAAGTCACCCTCGTGGTAGAACAAACGGTGGTCGCCGTCCTGATGGCTTACGATGGGGTGTTAATTGAAATGGCTGTGGAGGATGTTTTGCGGAACTCGCTAGCGGTCTCTGCGGAGCGCCTCAGCCGCCTCGAGTCCGCTCAGGAATGGGGAGGGGCAATGGTGTTTGATCGGCTTCAAATTCAGAACGCTTTGTTTGCCGACAGCTTGGCTCTTGTGCAGCAAGGCCTGTCGCGTGAAGTGGCCATGCACAACTTCAGTCGGCTGTTAGGAGGCTCAGAATGGTCTGATTGGAAACTCACATCGACCTTGGACCAGCCCGTTGAAAATGGCGGTTGGGATTCAATCAAGTCGTCCGTTTTGCGCGATGCAACGACTATTCGAAATGCCATGCTGTCTCGTGAGTTGGCCGATGTTGGAATTGCTCAAGCGGAGTCGGGTTTGTTTCCTGTGGTTCAACTGTCTTCGAGCTTTGTCGACCAGCGTAGCACATTTGCGGCGGGCGATTTGTCGGGCGAGGGTCGAAGTAAAAACCTAGCTGCAAATCTGTCGTTGAATTTCAATATTTTCAATGGTGGTAGTACCCGACGAGCCATTCAGCAAGCCAAAATCCAAATGGAAGTTGCTAATTTGGACTTCGCTGATCAACAACGTGAGGTGTTACTCTTGGCGCGTACTGCAATGGACCGGATGACCGCGCAAGCTTCAGTTCATAAGTTGGCACTCCGCATGGCGCAGAATGCGACTGAACTGCTTGAAATGGGTCGTGACCGATTGGAGTTTGGAGCGATCAACTCATTGGATTTTAGGGAATTGCAAGTAGTATTGCAACGTGCTGAGATGGAGGTGCTCCGAACGCAACAAGCTTGGAGTGCCGCTCAATTGGACTTGAAACGCTTGCAAGGTTTTTGGAACGGCACCATTGAATTGGAATGAAAACGGATACCGAATGAGTCTAGGGAGGCGCAAACTTCTTGTCGTTTCGTATTACTGGCCACCGAGTGGAGGTTCCGGTGTACAGCGATGGTTGAAGTTGACGGGGTATTTAGCGGAACTTGGTTGGGAAATTCACGTGCTCACCATTGAGCCGGATTCTGCCAAATTTCCATCCCGAGACGCTTCTTTGGAAGCGGATATACATCCTTCATTGATCGTCCATCGCACCCCGGGATTCAACCCTTTTGCCTGGGCAGAGGCTCTTTTCGGTTCCAAAAGTTTACCAGATCCTAATTTTGCACGAACGGAAAAAACAGGGTGGAAAACGAAGTTAGCTTTGTTTGTTCGGACTCATTTGTTCATTCCTGACCCGAGAAAAGGCTGGAATTCCAGAGCGATTCACAAAGGATTGGAATTGATCCGTTCTGAGGAAATAGACCTCGTTATTACCACAAGCCCGCCTCACTCGAGTCAATTGATCGGGATGGAATTGAAGAAGCAAACAGCCGTTCGATGGATTGCAGATTTTCGTGATCCATGGACTGACGTGTTTTATTACAACGAGTTGGGACACTCTTTCTTGTCGCGCGCGCGGGATCGGCGTTACGAGGAACAAGTTTTACAACGTGCGGATATGCTGATCACTGTGGGCCAAGAAATGAGACGTCAATTGCGCAGTCGATTGAAAGCATTGGGGTCATCGAGTCCAGTTTATGCCATCTTCAACGGTTTTGATGAGCGTGATTTTGAAGGGTCGGATCATGCTGCGTCGTCAAAACTAGAGAGCCACGAAGGCAAG
Source organism: Flavobacteriales bacterium (assembly GCA_028825055.1). Lineage (GTDB taxonomy): Bacteria > Bacteroidota > Bacteroidia > Flavobacteriales_D > Sanyastnellaceae > UA16. The sequence goes on from JAPKAW010000197.1 coordinate 3,418, forward strand.
AATGTCTTTCAGATTGTTTATACAGGAACAATGTCGGAATCGTATCGTCCCGATGCATTTTTTGAGGCTTTAGAGGTGGCTCAAAAGCGACTGCCTGAAGTGGATTTTCAAGTAAAATTTGTAGGGAATCAGCCGGAATCTATGATGCACCGTCTTCGAAAGAACTGGTCGATGCTACATGCAGAAGGCGGGATTCCACATGCGGAAATCCCTCGAGTCCTGCTGGGTGCAGACGCCTTGTTGCTGGTGATTCCTGATACGCCTCAAGCCAACCTTATTGTTACAGGAAAGGTGTTTGAATATTTACGTTCCCTGAAACCAATCTTGTGCTTGGGCGCACCCAATGGGGAAGCTGCCAATATCATACGGTCGGTGGGTGCAGGGGCGTGCTTCGATCGGAATGAGATTCGAGAGATGGCTGATCAAATCATTGCATGGGCGGAGAAGCCAGCCCTCTCAGATGCATCCAACGAGCGAATAGCCGCGATTTCTCAATTTTCGAGAGGTGAACAAGCGGCGGTGTTATCAAGAATCCTCGGGTCGAACGAAAAAGTCACTCGTACTGATTGAG
>JAPKAW010000198.1 GCA_028825055.1 Flavobacteriales bacterium
CGCGACCCCATGCGTGACAGGCATGTATTCTAACCAACTGAACTACCAGACCGTTTCACAACAGTGTCACTGCTCATTTGCAGCGAGCGCAAAGATAAGATAAGTCATCTAATCTCACGCAATGGGGATACGCTACATTTTAAAAAAAGTTGCGCTTGTCGATGAACTCAAGTTTCAAAGGGCTCACAATCAAATACATTCAGCTTAAAATAAATTAAAATCGGCTCGAACGCATCTTGGCTCGCTTGGCCAAATAGGCCGATAATACCGGATAAATGCCCTTGGCAATGTCCACATCCACCCAGTCAATGCGGTATTGAGCACAACGGACCTCCAGTTCCCTGCGCAAAGCACCCATCCGTTGACGATAAGCAACTCGCACTTCAGATGGATGCAGACGCACCTCATCCCCAGACTCCAAATCCTTGAAAACCGTTGGACGATCAGGAAAATCAAAGTCAATCTCCGTCTGTCCATCCAGGATGTGAAAGACCACCACCTCGTGTTTGTTGTGCCGCAAATGCTGTAATGCCGCCATCATCGCATCCAAATCTCCTCCTCGATCCAATAAATCACTGAAGATGACAACCAAAGATCGACGCGGACTCGCCTCTGCAATCTGGTGCAAAGACTCCACCGCAGCCGTCGCATTGCGCTTGGTATTTGAAGCATCCAATAATTGCTCCAAGGCATGATATACCATGCGCATGTGTGAAGCGGACGACTTGGCGGGGATGTGTTGCTCCAATGTTTCGCTGAACAAGCTCAACCCCACAGCATCACGCTGTCGTCGAAACATCTCCATCAGGGCAGCGCTGCTGTGAATCGCAAACTTGAGTTTATTCATCTCAGGACCATTGGGGTCCACTTCTGCGGGGTACCACATGGAACCGCTGCAGTCAACCACCAGCTGGCAACGCAAATTTGTCTCTTCTTCAAACCGCTTCACAAACAACTTATCTGTCCGTGCAAAGAGCTTCCAGTCGATGTGTCGAGTCGATTCCCCAGGGTTGTACAATCGATGTTCCGCAAACTCTACACTGAATCCATGGAATGGACTCTTATGCAAGCCCGTGATGAAGCCTTCCACCGCTTGACGAGCCAAAAACTCGAGGCGACCGAAGCGTTGCAACAAAGAAGGATCCATAGAAGCTGGCATGAAAGGCAAGTTACGGCAACAGAACCGGGAAGAGAAGAAGGATTTGAATCTGGCTCAGTGTCAAATATGAGAATGCTCTGTGGCATCTCATTCCAATAAGTCCGTCCAAAACGAAGAAATCCCCACCGTTTCCAGTGGGGACTTCCGTGCGTTGTGAATCGCAGTTCGTTTTGAGCAGACTAAAGGAGCGCCTCGAGTTTCTCAACCAATACATTTTTAGGTACGGCTCCGACGCTTTTGTCAACGACTTCGCCATTTTTTAAAAACAAGATGGTTGGGATATTCCGCACCCCATATTTCATGCTAATGTCTCCATGCTGGTCTACGTTGACCTTTCCAACCACTGCGCGGTCTGCGTAATCATTGGAAATCTCTTCGACGACCGGACCCACCATGCGGCAAGGTCCACACCATTCTGCCCAGAAATCTACAATGACGGGCTTGTCGCTTTTCAACGCCAATTCCTCAAAGTTCTGATTGGTAAATTCTACAGCCATTATTCGGTCATTTTGCGCTCGTCGCGCGGTTTGAACTTCAAAGATATTGTGGCAATGCGTTCGGATTAACCGAACACCCCCTCCAGATGCTATCACTTTTCCACCTTTTTTGCAAAGTTTGGTTGAAAATTTCACACATCTCGTTGGACATCACACTTCATTTTCCCGTCTCCAAACGGTATTGCACCCCCCCTCTTGTAACCAACGCTTCCAATTGCTCTACAAAAGAATCCGAAACGGCAACACGCTTGGTACGGCTAGGCATTTCAAGTCCAGAATCCACATCGTGGATCTCCAAAGTCAATCCCACCGGACCGGGATGGTCATCGATCAAGTTGGCAACAGCCTCCGCCACTTCGGCATCCAGCGCTTGCAAGTCCACCTGCAATCGCAAACGGCTGACCATCTTCTCTCGCACATCCGCAAGCAACTCCATACTCTTCACCTTGAATTCTACGTCGTTGGGATCATCTCGATAGCGCCGCTGTTCGACACTTCCTTTAATAAACACAAACCAACCTTCCACACAGAAATCCTTGAACCTCAGGTAGTCCTCACCGAACAGCATGAACTTCTGGCTGCCATGGTAATCCTCTGTGATAATACTCCCAAACGGCTTGCCCGACTTGGCGATGCGATGCGAGGCTTCAACAATACGGCCAGCAAAGCGCAGCTCCCTCCCTTTAAGCGGCAACATGCTATCCAAAACCTGCAATCCATCCTGAGGTGTGCACAGGTGTTTCATCTCAAATCGGAACTGATCGAGCGGATGTCCTGAGATATAGACACCAATAATTTCACGTTCACGGGCCAGCAAATCCATCTGTTCCCAAGGCTCGCAAACGGGGATCGCCGGTTCAGGCATCTCCATTTCTTCCATCCCTCCAAACAACGAAGCCTGAGCCGAGTTTTCGGCATCCTGATGGCCTGCTCCATAGCGCGCTGCGAGCTCAATCAGAGGTCTACCTTTTTCATCCTGAGCGAAATACTGCGCCCGGTGAATCCCCTCGAATCCGTCAAACCCACCGCCCAAGGCCAAGGCCTCGAATACCCGCTTATTGACATCCTTGGGGTTTACACGCCGCGCAAAGTCAAAAAGGCTCTTGTACTCCTTTGAGCCATCTTCACGTCCAGCGATAATCGCCTCTACTGCCCCCTCGCCCACTCCACGCATGGCGCCCAGTCCAAAACGAATCGCCCCCACCTTGTTAACGCGAAATTTAAAAATCGACTCGTTCACATCTGGCCCCAAAACAGGAACCCCACGATGCCGCGCCTCCTCCATATACATTGTGACCGACTTGATATCGCTCATGTTATTGGACAACACTGCCGCCATGTATTCAGCAGGGTAGTTCGCTTTTAGATAGGCTGTCTGGTAAGCAATCCAAGCATAGCACGTGGAGTGCGATTTGTTGAAGGCATAGGCCGCAAAAGCCTCCCAGTCCGTCCATATTTTTTCCAAACGGTCCTTGGCATGTCCCCGCTCAGCCCCTTGTGTCAAAAACTGGGGTTTCATCTTGGCAATCAAATCCGCTTTTTTCTTTCCCATCGCCTTCCGCAGCGTGTCGGCTTCACCTTTGGTAAATCCTGCCAGCTTCTGAGAAAGAAGCATCACCTGCTCTTGGTAAACCGTAATGCCATATGTCTCTTCGAGATATTCCTTACACGCATCCACATCGTAAGAAATGGGCTCGGTACCGTGCTTTCTGCGAATGAACGAGGGGATGTATTCCAACGGTCCTGGACGGTAGAGAGCATTCATCGCAATCAAGTCACCAAAGACGGTAGGCTTTAGTTCCTTGAGGTATTTCTGCATACCTGCCGAGTTGAATTGAAAAATATCAATGGTCTCGCCCCGTTGGAACAACTCGTATGTCTTGACATCGTCCAAAGGAAATGCATCAGGGTCGAGATCGATGCCATGGCGGTCCTTGACGTTGCGGACTGCATCTTTGATGATGGTCAACGTTTTGAGACCCAAGAAATCCATCTTCAACAACCCCGCGTCTTCCGCTACCGCGTTGTCAAATTGCGTACAGGCCATATCACTGTCCTTCGCCACCGAAATCGGAACATAGTTTGTAATATCCGAAGGCGTAATGATCACGCCACAAGCATGGATGCCTGTATTGCGCAAACTCCCTTCAAGAACACGCGCCGTCTGCAATGTCTGGCCTTCGAGTGTAGGACGCTTAGCAATGTCCTTGATGCCATTGACTTGCTCCAACCCTTCTGCTCCTCGTAGTTTTTCCTTGAGTGTTTTGTCATCAAGCGTGAACAGTTTTTTCAAACTGATGTCCGGCATGAGCTTCGCCAAACGATC
>JAPKAW010000013.1 GCA_028825055.1 Flavobacteriales bacterium
CGCGGGAGAGACTCTGGGCATTCGGGTGGCTCTCTCGGGTCGAGGTTTCCAAAGTCAAACCAGGCTTGCAGGTCTCTTCCTGCCATTTCCGGAAATCCATGGGTCTCGTCAAAGCGCCGGTAGAAGCCATTGTATGCCAGTTCCTGTCCGCGTTCATAGCCGTAGTCGAGGATAGGACGGTCAAAACGCAGGGCAAAATGTACCAACCGCGTACGGCCCCATCCCGTGGTTTGCCGGTAGCCAACTACGGTACTGTCGTTTTCAACGCGCACAAAGGTCCAGACGTTTTTGTCGGGGTGGTGGTAGATGTTGTAGGTCAAATCCAGAACGACGTGCGCATGTCCCCCGGAATCGTATGTATACCGGTGCAATCCCACGCGGTCAGTGGCCGTCACTTCGGCGGCGATGTCATACCGTTCAAAATGCGTGCGGTAAAATCCTGGCTCGGCGTGTTCGTTTTCTTTTAGGAAAGTGCTGCCAAATCGTGGGGCGCCCTGTTGGTCTCGCGTTAAATCCGGAGCGTCCACCGTGGGCATAAGCAACAAATCTCCGAGGTCACTGTGGCCCGTTCCACTGAATGAAGTGTGAGCGAACCCGAGTACTGATGTGTCCGCATATTGATAGCCGGCACAGTAGCGGTAGGTTTCTCCGTTGTAAGAGCCGTCCTCTTGAAGCAGCGGTTCGTAACGCGTTTGCGGCGTGACTTGCACCATGCCATAAGGGCGTGTTGCTCCTGGGTACGTGTGTCCCATTTTAGCCGTACCGATCATGGGGTTGACCCACTGGGTCAAATCGGAGGGAGGAAGTAATACAACCGCGACAGGGTCTACATTACGCTGACATCCCTGAATGAGCAACAAACCGGTCAGTGATACAACGATCCAGAAGCATCTATTCATAAGACCAAATCTACCTGAATTCGATCGCTTATTGAATTTGGAAAAAGTGTAGTATTTACACTAACTTTTCAAAAAAAAATATGCGCTATTCTTCTGCTTTCATTCTTTCTTTTTGTGCGCTTTTTGCAACTGCACAGCAATCTCTGCCATTTGACTTTGAAACGAGCCCGACGACTGCGGACTTTGTTGATTTCGCTGGTGGTGTTGCAACTGTTCTGGCAAATCCAGACCCTTCAGGAATCAATGAAAGTGCTATGGTAGCTCAGATTGTTCGAAATCCCGGAGATGTCTGGGCAGGAAGCAAAATCATTTTGTCGGACTATTTGGATCTCCAAACGATTGGGGGCTTCAAGATGAAAGTCTGGGTTCCTTTGGCCAATACGGTTGTCAAGTTGAAGTTGGAAGGATTGGGCGTAGCGGATTTGGATGCGATCACCACGGTGACGGGGGCATGGGAAACGCTCATTTGGGATTTCACAGGCCTTCCTTCAGGGACCTTCAACGAGGTAGTGTTCATGCCCGATTTTGGCAACTTTGGTGACGGATCCGAGTGGTCGACAGTATACATCGACGATGTGGAATTGTTTGATGCGACCTATGGTTTGGCTCAAATTGACTTGCCTATTGACTTTGAAGGGGATGAGGTCAATTACCACACCACTTCGTTTGCTGGAAACTTCTCGTCTCTGGCAACCGATCCTATGGATCCAACCAACACGGTGGTCGAGGTGCTCAAGACGTGGCAGTCGCTGAATTACTCGGGAACGAGCATCTGCACACCCGCAGGCCTTGCCAATCCTGTTCCATTCACATCTGAAGCGACGACGATCACCGCCAAAGTGTGGTCACAATTGGCTGGAGTTCCCGTGCGTTTTAAAGCGGAGGACCGCATGAATCCCGCGATCAGCGTAGAGACGGAGGTTTACACAACGCAAGCGGGCGAATGGGAAACGCTCACGTTTGATTTGTCACAGCAAGTCGCTGGTACGCAGCCGTTGAATAGCAACAATACGTATGACGTGATTACCATTTTCTTCGATTTCGGCACTGCAGGTGGAGATGTGGGGGATCAGGTTTTCTACTTCGATGATGTAGCGTTTGGAGACTGGTCATCAGACATCGCGAATGTAGCGGTCTCATCTATGAGGATGTATCCCAGTTTGTTGTCCAACGGTCAGGCACTGACGTTGGAATCACGCGTTGACCAATCCGTTGAATTCAAAGTGATGGATGGTTTTGGTCGCATTGTTTTTGAAAAACAACACCGTGGTGCAGGAACTGTTGTGTTGCCCAGTTTGGCCGCTGGTGTCTATCACGCTACTATGCAGTCGGGAGCAGAGCGAGTGCAGCAAACGTTGATTATTCGTTGATTGCATAAAGGGCTTGTCCAGCCGATCAGAGGTTTTAATGCAAGGCATTTTGATTGCCGATTGCATGTGCTTTTTGTCTACGTTTGCTGCATAATTTACTAGGCAGTATGAAAAATATATTTTACTCAGCGACTTTGGTGTCGCTCATCTTTGTGGGATGTCAGCCGGCCTCTCTCACTGAAGCAGAGGTTCGCTCTTTTGTCGAAAGTTTTGATGCGCAAAAGAACTTGGGAGAATCAAGTGTTGAGCCGTTTGTAAACGGTTTGGCGTCTGACTTTTCTTTCTTCAATGCCCGCAATGATTCAGCACTGATGTTTGATGCGGCTTGGGTCGATGCCGATTGGTTTGATCAAGACACAACGTATTCAGAGATTCAAATGATCCAGATCAATGGAGCCGTTGCTCAGGTATACGGGGTCAGCGTCGATGTTTATGACGAATTAGAAGATCGTGCCAAGTTTTCGGGAACCGTTGCACGAGAGGATGGTAAGTTGGTTTGGAAGCGTTGGATGCACGTCGATGAGAGCCGAATGGCGACCACAGTAATGGATCCAACAACCGACAGCGAGGCGGCAGAGGACGCGTATTGGAACATGTACCGCTCATTAATGCGCAATGATTTTGCCGTTGCGGCAGCGCATGCAGACACCGTTTTACAGGAGGACTCAGGCGTGGCCATGGCGTACGTTGCTAAAATGATGAAGGCGGGTTGGATTGACGAAGATGCCGATGCTTTCCAGGCTGCGCGAGAAGCTGGTTTGGCAGCGCTTGACAATGAAAGCATGGTCGAGAAGTATTTTATGACAGCTTTTACCTCTTCGGGTGATGCGCGCATCGAAGCAGCCATGAAGGCGTTGGCTTTGGCTCCTCAGGATCCATTGACTATTGCGAACACGGCTTACTGGTTGGGCAGCGTTGAAGAATCGGTGGCTCTCTTGGAGCGCGGATTAAAGCGTTGGCCTAAGATGGGAGCATTTCACAACCTCATGGGTTACCGCATGATGGATATGGATAACATGGAAGCTGCGAAAATGCACTTGGTATTGCAGACCCGATTGATGGGTGACGCTGCCAATCCGTGGGACTCACTCGGTGATTATTATGTTGCGGTTGACAACAAAGAAGAAGCGATTAAGTGCTTCGAGAAGGCGCTGGAAATTGACCCGAGCTATAGCGCTTCTCAAGAAAAGATTGACGAACTCAATGGTAAAACGGACAGTGCGTCCTGATTCAATCGAATCACTCGCTATTTGACCTTAAAAGAACCCTGCGGCATTTGAGCCGTGGGGTTTTTTGATGCACTTTTGAATGATGAATGATGATTTTGAAAATAACGTGTTACGAACGGAGCATTTGCCTCAGATTCATATAGAGGAATTTGAGAAATTGCCTATCCGTTATCGCAACATTCGATGGGCCACATGTGGGTTCGTTGCGCTAGTAGTACTCTTGATTTTTGCCGCATTAATGGTGGCGGGAATTGTGCTAGAACCGGAAGCGATGGACTTTAAGTTATTTGTGTTTCCGACCATCCTGTGGATGTGCGTATTTGGAGCCTGGGGGCTTAGCGAATGGTTTGGGTTTGATCGTCGGGGGTATTTGACGCGCAGCCGTGATTTAAGTTACCGTTCGGGATGGTTGTTTCATAGTATTACGACCGTACCATTCAATCGAATTCAGCACAGTGAGGTGACCCAGGGCCCCGTAGCGAAGCGATTCAAAGTTTGCACTTTGAAGCTGTATACAGCAGGAAGTTCGGGTGCGAATCTTCAGATTGGCGGGCTGGATGAAGATGTCGCCAAGCAGTTGCGTCAAATGATTGAAGAACGCAATGAATCCTGAATCTTTTGCAGATCCACAGCGCCAGCATCCCATGGGGTTGGTCGGATATTTCGTCAAGAATCTTTACGGGTTGGTCAAAGGGTTTTGGCCTGTCGCTGCGGGTTTAGTGCTTAGTTCTGAAGTGTTCAATTACGCCAGTTGGGTGGGTTTTGGGCTTCTTCTTTTGGTGGGGGTATCGGCCTTCATTGAGTACCGTTATTTTAAATTCCATTTGACGAAAGAGGCCTTAGTCGTTCACAGTGGTTGGGTCCAAAAGGAGCGAATGGTCATTCCCTTTGAGCGTATCCAAGCGGTGCACTTGCACCAAAGCGCTTGGCATCAGGCATTGGGTTTGTGCGGGTTGAAGGTCGATACCGCGGGCAGTGGAGGAAGTGAGTTGGATTTTGCGGCACTCAACAAACAAGAAGCCTTGAATTTACGTGCTCTTTTGACCGGCGGTGCCCGGGAAAGAGTCAATCCAGAACAGCCCCTCGCTGAAAGCGTCGAGCAAGATGAGCAGGAACCAATCATGCAGTTGGATACGCGCAAGCTTTTCAAAGTGGGGCTTACTCAGAATCACTTGCGCAATGGTCTAATCGCTTTTGGAGCGTTCTTCACGCTCCTCGAACCGCTCGAGCGCTGGTGGGGCGCGTGGATCGAATCATTGCCCGAATGGACGCTATTGCTGTTTGCTTTTACCTGGGTTTTATTGATTGTCCCTGCAATCATCCTTTTCGTATTTCTAGCTGTGCTGGTCTCTGTGGTTTCCGCATTCATTCAGTACTTCCGATTCCGGGCTGACATTCAGGGTGCAGATCTCTCCATAGAGTCCGGCTTATTTCGGCGCAATGAGTTCCGAATTCCGCTGTCCAAAATCCAGATGTTGGATTGGAAGAGCAGTTGGCTCCGGCGGAAGTTGAGTTTGGAAACACTACAAATACACCAGGCACGAGCGCAAGTGAGTGGAGGGTCTCAAGCGTTGGGGATTACAATTCCAGGCATCGAAGTTGAGCAGAGTAACCAAATTATCAAGGCTGTTTTTCCAAAATGGAATCCCTCGGTAGTGGATCGTTTTCAGCCAGATTCTTATCTCCGCTACCGCTTGTTTCTTTTTGCATTGCTTCCTTTGCTTCCGATTGGACTGATTCTCGGTATGGGCTGGTTGTTTTGGATTTTCGCATCGTTTTGGGTTGCTTTTCGATGGGTGACGACGCAACGAAAATTCGAGGGGTATCGGGTGACAACCGATGGGGTCGGAGTCATGATAGAAAGTGGGTGGTGGTTCAAGCGCAGAACGTTGCTTCAATGGCATCAACTGCAGCGGGTCAGTTTTCATCAAAACAGAATGATTGAGCCACGTGGTTTGGCGCACATCGTCTTGCATTCGGCAGCGGGAAGTCGATCCATACGATTCATTAAAGAGTCAGACGCGAAGCGTATAATGGATTTTGCGGCGTATCGTATTGAATCACACGTAGGAAGTTGGATGTAATCTCATGGACTTGAGAAGCTTGACTTGATGTGGTTAAGGAGTCTGTGGTTACATTTGGTTTTCAATTTTGAATTATGACGAAGATTTACGGGTTTATCTTTTTGTTGTCGAGTAGTACGATGTTCTCTCAGAACATCCTTCTCTCAGAAGATTTTGAATCGGGTAATTTCCCGAGCAATTGGTCCCAGCAGACAGCGGCTTCGGATGGTGGCTGGGAGAACGGAACGGCCGGAAGTTTAGAAAGTGAGTGGTGGAGCATCGCTTCGCATGGCAATATCATCGGCACCAATGACGATGAGTGTGACTGCGATAAAAGCGAAGACTACTTGATTCTGCCTCCATTGGATTTTACTTCCGTGAGCAATGCCATTCTCGAATTCGAGTCCTATTACGATGGTGAGGCATTCGAGGGGTCTACCGAAGTTGCGACCATCGAATACTCGTTGGATGAGGGCAGTTCATGGACCGTCTATGAAACGATTGAAGGGTCGAATGATGGAGCATGGGGTTCGCATGCGGTTGGCTTGGGTTCTTTGATTGGGAATGCTGATGTGTTATTGGCTTTTCGATACAATGATGATGGAGGTTGGATGTTTGGTTGGGCGCTGGACGATGTGGTGGTGTTCGAGCCAACGGGATTGGATGCAGCAATGAGTTCATTGGATATTCCCTTAAACGTTGATGCTCCTGCTGAAATTGTCGTTGCCGGTAGCGTAAGTAACGTGGGGGCGGATATGATTGTGTCATTCGAGATCGCATGGTCCGATGGATTGGAGAATCACGTTCAATTGTTTGAGGGGTTGACTTTAGCCTCAGGCGAGTCGCTGCCTTTTGAACATCAAGATGCTTTCAGTTTGGAGCAATCCGGCAGTGCTCAACTGACAGTGAGTGTGTCCAATGTCAATGGCGTTGAAGATGATGTGGCATCGAATAACACCTTGGTGCATTCCATTTCAGCGCTCGAGTACGGCACGTTCGAAGATGGTGGAATCAATCGAGAATACATCTATTACCATCCGGGCGACGCACCTGCTGATTGCCCTTTGGTATTTGTTTGCCATGGGTACACAGGCAGTGCTCAAGGAATCATGGATTACTCAGAATTCAATGCGCTTGCGGATGAGTTTGGTTTCGCGGTCTGTTATCCACAGGGAATTGATGACTCGTATGGCAATGCATTTTGGAATGTGGGGTATGATTTCCAAAACAACGAGACGGTCGATGACGCGGCGTATTTGATTCACCTCACGGAGTACTTGCAAACCGTGAACTCACTTGATCCTGAACTCGTTTTTTGCACGGGAATGTCCAATGGGGCTGACTTCAGTTACTTGTTAGCCTGCGAAGCATCGAGCCATTTTCGAGCGGTCGCTCCTGTTGCAGGGATGATCATGCAGGACATCATGGATACGTGCAATCCCTCGGAGGCTGTTTCGATTTTGGAAATTCACGGTACACAGGACAACGTGACTTATTTTGATGGCGATCCAACCAATCAAGATGATTGGGGAGCCTATCCGAGCATTCCGCAAACCATAGATTTCTTTACCGAACTCTTTGATATAGAGCTGCAAGAGTCATTTGAATTTGAAAATTTAAACACGAATGACAACAGCTCGGTTTCGGCGGACAAATACGGAGCCGAGGGCAGTTGCGCTCAAGTCTGGCTATACACGGTCAATGGAGGCGGACACGATTGGCCCGGTGCCTATGGAAACATGGACATTGATTCCAGTCGAGAGGCGTGGTTATTCTTCCAGGGGATTTGCGACGCTTCAACAGGAGTCGGAGCGCTGCAGGTTGCCAATGATCGGGAATTGATTGACGTGTTGGACTTACTGGGGCGCAAGGCTAGTCCAAAATCGGGTGAACTGAGGTTGTATGTGTATTCCGACGGAACGGTCGAAAAGCGCGTTGGTATGGAGCGTTGAATGGCATCGTTTTCAATCTGAGCTTGTGACCGGTATATTCGGACATGATTAAAATGCATTGGTCACTTGTCGGAGTCGTGTGTCTTGCTTTATTTGGATGTGCAAGCGTTCCAGGAGAGAGGGCCGATTCTTTTACATGGAACCCTCAAGTGGAGGCGGGTGAGACACTTGAATCCTTTGGTGCGTTGGATGCTATGCTTGACAGTGCCGTGAAGGCAGGTGAAATTCCTGGCGCAGAGGTGTTGATTGTTCGACAGGGTAAGGTCGTTCACCACCAAGTGCATGGCTGGAGCAATCCGATGGATTCGCTCACGTTGCAAAAGCAGTCCATTTACCGCATTTGTTCGCAAACCAAGGCATTGACTTCCACGGCGGCGTTGATCTTGTGGGAGCGAGGTCTACTCGATTTAGATGATCCTGTGGAGCAATACATCCCCTCGTTTTCCAATTTGGAATTGCTGGATAGTCTTTCCGATGACACGACATATACGACCATTCCTCACGACCGTACGATGACCATTCGGCATCTTCTCACACACCAATCGGGATTATCCTATGGAGAGATTGGAGACCCTCGGTTTGATCAGATTTACGCAAAGGCAGGCGTGGTGGACTTGTTTACGACGAAGCCGATTACGGCTGCGGAGAATTGCGAACGATTGGCCACAACGGCCTTGATCCATGCTCCTGGGGCGCAATGGAATTACAGTTTGGGTTTGGAGGTGGTAGTGCGGGTTGTAGAAGTGGTGTCTGGACAGCCCTTTGATGTTTTCTTGACAACGGAATTGCTGGATCCATTGGGCATGACCGATACGCACTTTTACTTGCCAGAGGCTTTGGTGGATCGCTTAGTCCCCGTGTGTGAGCCTTCTGAAGATGGGTGGAAGCTGCATGAACACCGCCAGTACACAACCGATTATCCCGTGGCAGGGGCGCGAACGTTCTTTGGTGGCGGCGCTGGTCTCTCCAGCACAGCGATGGACTATGCGAAATTTCTACAGATGTACTTGAACCGCGGGGCGTTCAACGGCCATCGGGTTCTCAAAGAAGCCACAGTGGATTCGATCATGTCCAATCAAGAGGTTGAACTTCGGGAGGGCAGTGGCTGGCACCAAGGTTTGGCGTTCGGTGTTCAGAACGAATTGGGTCAGGCTGCTGGGGGCAGTCCCGCGGGTACTTTCTTCTGGGGTGGATACTTCAACACGACCTATGCCGCAGACCCATCGACAGGTACGATCGGTATTTTGATGAAGCAAACCTATGGAGCAAATGACCCGACTTCAGGGCGCTTCAGCTCGTTGGTTTTTCCAGGCAGTAAAGAGACTCACTGACGCCGAGAGGTGCCGTTTTCAGCAGCAAAACGAGCAGCCACTTTTTGCAGATCCTGAATTTGCAGTTCCGTGACGCCCCACGTCGCCATGAAATGTGCTTTCATGAGCTCGTCCATAACAATGGCGCCTTGGGTTTCACGTGCTTGAGACAGTACGCGCAGGTATGGCATAAGAGCTTCCTGTGCCTGGTCAGCATCAAGTTCTGTCACCCGCATAATGAGATCATGGATCATTTCAGATTCTAGACCAAACGCCGTGTATGCTTCGGCAATGACGTGACTCATGTCGGTTGAAGCAGGAGGGGCGCTGGATTGGCTAAAAGCCAATACCGGAAAGCAAATCAAAGCGGTAAGAAGCGTGTTTTTCATAGTATTGGGGAGTGATCAGTCTCTAAAAATGGAAATTGTCCCGGCACACCACTCGGTAAGTCCGGGAGTTTCCAAACAGGGGTAATTCTGAATTTCCAAAGTGTAGTAATACACTCCGTCTGGAACCTCGGTGCCATCTTGCTTACGTCCAGAAAACCCGGCGGTTTCCGGTGTCATGGTGTAAACGAGTTGTCCCCAACGATTGTAGATGTCGATGGTATAGTAAAGGCAAGAGGCGACGGCTGCCGGAAGTTCAAAGCGGTCATTGTAGTCATCGCCGTTCGGTGTGATGACATTCGGTACGAAAAACTCGGTGAGATCAAGGGCGTTTTGAAGCACAACCGATTCGTTGGTACTGTAGCTGCAGCCGTATATATCCGTTACGGTCAAGCCTAAATCAAACGTTCCGGTTTGATCAAAGTAAAAGACGGGTTCCGCAAAAATAGCGATGGCCTCATTGTCCAAGAACCAAGCATATTCATGGTCTGTGTTGGGATCTGGCGTTGTGCTTTGAAGTTGCAACTCATTGCAAATCAATTGAAAATCAAACGTCGGTTCTAGTGGAGTCGCCAAGACATACGGTTGTACCTCCGTGTAGGTGCAGCCATTGGCATCGGTATAGCTGTAGCCCACCTCGTAGTCACCAGGTGCAGCGCCTTCATGCACAAGTTCACTTCCATTCAATAAATCCCCTGACAACGTACCTCCGTTTGGAGTAGGATTCAAGGGGATATTGCCATCATACAGACAGTAGCTATCGGCGGCTCCAAGGTCCACAGCAGGCAGTGGCTGAACAACCAGTTGCACCGTGACGATACTGTCGCAACCGGCGGTTGTTTGAAGCAAGGACACATAGTCACCTTCTGTTCCGATGTCCACGCCGTCGGGCATGCTAAACACTTGTCCATCGCAGATTTCCGCGGGATAAGTCAGGTTGTAGGCCTGATTCAATTGCAAGTCAATCGTAACGCTGCTATCGCATCCCAAGGCAGTTTGTAGTCCAAAATCAAATGAGCCTGATGAGGTAGGTAGGGTTCCGTCAGGAAACAGATACGACCCGTCATCGCAAGCACTGAGCGCCACATCGAGATCGTAGCTTGGTGCGATGCTTACTACAGCAATGATGGTGCTGTCACAACCGTTGAGAGCCGTCAGGACCACGGTGTAAATCCCTTCTTCATCTACAATGCTTCCGTCGGCAAGCTCCACCGGTTCACCTTCACACAGTCCCAGTGCAATTTGGACCGTAGCAGGTTGTAGAATGCTTACGACGGTGGTGATCGAACTGTCACACTGTGCGTTTGCCGTTTGCATGACAACGGGGTAGGTGCCTGGGGAATCGACTTCAACACCGTCAGGTAACATAAAAGTTTCACCCGCACACAAGGCGATGGGCATTTGAAAATCGTAGGTGGATTGTTCCAGGAGATTGAGCGTCACAATGCTGTCGCAGCCCGCCAAGCTGGCGTATTGAGCGACATAGGTTCCTTCCTCGCTGACCTCACTGCCGTCAGGCATTTGAAAGGTTCCATTTTCGCAGAAAAACTCGGTCGATTCTGCATTGATCTGGTAGGCGATTGTAATGGTGGTATCTGAGCTGCAGCCAGAAGTCGTTCCTGTTACCGTGTATGTGGTCGTTTCAGTAGGAGTGGCTGTGTTCACGGGGCCGTACCCATTGCTCAGGGACTCAATTGGAGACCATGAAAATTGATCTGCGCCGGATACATTCAACGTCACAGGATCATCATTGCAAGAAATCGAATCTGAGGCGGTCAGCGTCATGACGGGGTAGGGTACCACCGTAACTTGGATGTCAATGGTGTCTGTGCACTCTTCAGTTGACCCGATCACACTGTATACAGTCGTCGTGTCCGGAGTAGCCCACACTTCAGGACCACTTAGTGTGTCGATTCCGTAGCCTGGGCTCCACGAATAAACATCCGCGCCTTCCATGGTCAAGAACATCGAGTCACCTTGGCAATACAGGGGGTCTGCAGGAATGACTTGCAGGGCCAAACCGCCAACGGGTGTAATGCTAATTGAGCCTGCGCTGTTGACATTTCCAGCAACGCAGGTAAACCCAGCCGGGGTCAAGCTCGATCCACCACCACCACCACCACCTCCTAGGGTGCCCGATGCGAAGCAATCGCTTCCGCCACCGCCGCCGCCATATCGACCGCCGCCCCCTCCTCCACCGGGGCCTACGTTGTAGCATGGGTCAATAGCACCTGTGCCACCTTGAGCGATGGATCCGTTGCCTCCTTGGTTGCCGGAGGTGATCCAGGGGGGGCCGCCATTTCCGCCAGAATTGGTTGTGCCTCCGTTACCGCCGTCACCAAATGGACTCTCGCCCGTGACGCCAGAGATGCATCCGCCTCCTCCGCCAAAGGCATCCGTATTTCCGCCTCCCATTCCTCCTCCGCCTCCTGCGATGGCCACGCGGTCTGCAAAATCAAAAGGGGCGAATCGAATGTCAGATCCGCCTCCGCCTCCGCATCCTCCATTGGCATTGTTGTTGGCGGTTGCTCCTTCACCGCCGCCGTTATAGCCGCCGTCTGGACATCCGCCTGAATTGCCGACTCGAATCTCAATGACTTGTCCTTCTAAAACGTCTAGTATGCCCGAGACAGTGGCTCCACCTCCTCCGTTCGGTCCTCCGCCTTCACCACCTTCTAACACCACGTTTAATTGGTAGACACAAGAAGGCACTACGTATGTCTCGACTTCACCTGTATACGAAAAGGTGGTCGTAATCTGGCTTGTGGCACTGCTGCTGTAAAAACAAGCCACGATGAAAAAAGCAATGTGGTAGAAGCGAATTGGCATCATGTAAAATGATTTCCTGAAAGGTAAGATGTTATAAACGGACAATCTAAAGTGTTCTATTGAGTCTGTTTAGAGTCGGTCTCTTTCGTTTTTATTTTCTGCATAAATTCTCATGCTAGAAGATTTGGTCGTGGCCGTGCGAGAGTTGGAGGTTTGAACATCAGCCTACTCGGTGTGTTTATGAGGCATGAATAATCCCGCGCTCAATTGGCTTGTCGCCTGTGTTTTTTCGTTTGGTTCCCAAGAAGGAGGTCTGGAAGGTTGGGCTACGGTAGATGATCGGGTCATGGGAGGGGTATCCAAATCCAAAGTCGTAGCAATTGATTCTGCTTTGCACTGGGAAGGGGAGTTGTCTCTAGAAAGCAATGGGGGGTTTGTCAGCGTAAGGAGTCCTTGGAATAGGGGGCAGCTCGGTAAGGCGCGCAAGGTGGTGATGAAGGCTAGGGGTTCCCAGGGCGTATATGCGCTGCGACTTGCTTCAAGTCAGGTGTATTACGAGCCTTCGCATCAAGCGTTTTTTGAAGTAGACGAAACGTCTTGGACCACGTTTTCTTGGTCAATGGAAGAGTTTGAGACGACGGTTCTAGGGAGAGCAACGGGGGGGAACTTGGATGTGTCTAAAGTCGAGGATGTTGGCAGAGTCGGTGTCATGAAAAGTGATGGTAACCCAGGGGCATTTTGGTTAGAGATTGATTTTATTCGGTTTGAATAAAAAAAAACGCGCACCGTTTAGGATGCGCGTTTCAATCAGAGAATAGAAGGTTTCAATCTTCGGCGAAAATTTCAATATTTGCGGCGGGCTTCTGGTTTGGCTCCGGCTTGACAGCAACGGTTGCTTCTTCAGTGGCTTGGTCGCCATAGCTGTCGGTTACAGTAAGTCGGAATGTGTATTCCCCAGGCTGGGCAGCAAACGATGTGATCTGTCCATCGGTCGCTTCTAAATTAACGGAGGTTCCTCCCATTTGTTCCCATTGGAAAGAAATGGAGTCTGCGTCAGCATCTCCTGATGCTAAACCGTTCATGAATATTTGCAAGTCGTTAGTCTCTGCTTGGCTATCATGAGGAATTGTAAAATGGTATTTGGCGGCTTCTGTAGCTGCCAACGCGGCCGCTTCTGCTACCGCTTCTGCTTGAGTAACTGCTGTGGCTTCTGCTGCTGCGGTTCGTTCAAGTTGAGCCATTTTTAAATACCCCAATCCAGCTGCGCTAATCACGAGTGCGACAATGGTGATGATGCGTTCCATGGATAGTGAGAATGGGGTGGTCCGATCAAGATCGGACCACCGTATTCACAATTCAACTGGAATCAGTTGAATTACTTCTTCTGAAGGATATTCCAAAGGATTAACAACGCCACCAATCCAACAAAGCCTCCATTGCCCAATTGGGAGATGAGAGCAGTAAGATTGTCGACAACCGTCATTCCTGGAAACATTTCTGCTCCAAACACGACTTCTGTCACTACTGCCAAAGCAGCAAATCCGATTAACAACTGGGTGAGGCTTGTAAAAAAGCCGCCCATGAATTTGAAAACATTGTCCATGATGTAAGGGGTTTTGGGTTAGGACTGCCACAAACATCCGTCGATTATCTTCTCGTGTAATGTGTACACGAATTTGAAATGAACGTTGATATGTTAACTAATTCCGTTTTGTCAAACTATTGATAGTCTGATAGTCAGGAATGCTCTTCGGGAATCAGTCAGCGTAAGACACTGTTGTACTTAATACATATAATGTATTCACAAAGGCAATGCGATGCTTCGATACACCCCAAAACAACCATAGCCACTGCTCATATTGGTATAAGCAAGTAACGGTTCTGAAAACAATGCAAACCCGTCTGGATTCTGAATATTTCCGAGCGAAACATAGTAGGCTGCCATTTCAGGAGTGACGGCGACAACCTGTAAAGACTTGGATAGTGCCTCATAGTCTTCGAGTGTTTGGCCATAATACTCGACCTCCAATTCAAATGTGATGGACTCAAGGCCAATAGAACCGGCAACTTCTTGCACTAGGAGCCCCTCAAAGAGTCGCAGCCGCTCAACACGAGGGTCTTCGTCAAATTCCCGGTTTACCCAGATTGCAGCATATTCATATTCATATTCTTCTGTGCTCAACGCATCGATGTCAATCGTGGGTTGCAGTATGAAGAAATCTTGTGCGTTCTCACGTGTAGGAAGGGTGAATTCGATTTCGATGATTTGACGAACGAAGATCTTGTCTTCCTCGGGCCATTCATCCACTTCGGGCTCTAGCGGAGTGAATTCGAAAGAAACATGATACGGTGCACCGCTAATTGTGTCAATTCTGGGAGGGGTGGTTTGTATTCCAGACGCCGATTCGAATCCAGGAGCTTCAGCTGTTAGTGTCCATTCGCCCTCCTCAAGACCGGGGTTTTCAAAGACGTGTCCGATTCCGTCCTGCCAATCGGTTGTTCCTCCCCAGGTATAAGAAGCGCCATTGGACTGACTCAGAGTGAAGAGGGTTTCTTTTTGCTTTTGACTTCCATCCGCATCCAAAATGCCAGCAGAACTCTGGGCTCGAGCCACAAGGGTGTCTGCATCCCAATTGCAAAGCATGGAAACGGCGAGCCGCGGTTCATGCTCGGGAAATTCAATCTCCTGCACGACGCCTCTTGATAAACGCTCGCACCCTGTGCTGAGAACGATCAATCCCAAAAGGCCAATCCAAAGTGAAATGTTATTTTTCATGTTGATTAGAAGTCTATACGCCATGCAACGGAGGGGATGATGGGAAAAATCCCATATTCACGAATGACCCGATTACCATTGTCATCGGTGTCTACGAGGGAGAAGAATGGGTTCAGGTTGTTGTACACGTTATAACAACTGAAAATCCATGACCGCTCGGTGTGCTCTCTTTTCTTCGATTTGGTAACAGAGATGTCTCCGCGATGGTAAGGGCTCGTTCGGTACCCGTTTTTTGTACTCGGAACTTCAATGTTCAATCCTTGTAAATCCATAGTGTTACCGTCAAAGTTGGACGGTATGAATGTTCTGAACCTAGATTCTGAAAGCGTTAAGGCCCGACCAGTTCCATAAACCCACGTGGCGGAGAGATCCCATTGGTCGCTCAGCCGGTGCAAGATAACAATGGACGCGTCGTGACGTCGGTCGTACGTAAATGGAAACCATTGCCCGCTGTTGACCTCGTCAAAGCGACGGTTGGACCAGCTCAGGGTGTACCCGATCCATCCCGTAGTCCGACCAGTTTTCTTCTGGATTAAAAATTCACCTCCGTAGGAGTTGCCTTCACCTTGGGTCACTTGATCTTCCCAATTTTCATTGAGTCCTGAGGTGAACCCGGCTCCTTCACGGTAACTCAAAAGACCGTCCATTTTTTTATAGTAGCCTTCTAAGCTGATTTCAAAGTCATCAAAGGATTGCGCCAACCCAGCAGCAACCTGCCAACTTTGTTGGGGTGTAATTGCAGCGGTAGACGGAACCCACAAGTCCGTTGGCAAAGCGAGGCCCTCGTTTGTGAGTAAGTTGACAAACTGGGTCATGGTTGCGAACGAAGCTTTTAAAGCTGTGCCATACGGCAATTGGTAGTTCAGCGCCAGACGTGGTTGGAGTGAAGTGTACACCTTGTCTTGCACGTCCAGAATGGATCCATGAAGTCCGATGTTGAGTTTCAGCCGCTCGTAGGGTTGGAATTCGTCTTCGATATACGCGGCGCTTTCAAAGGAGGAGACTCCGGCAGAACCCAATACCGTGTCGAGTGGTGGGAATTCGGCTCCGAAATCAAGTTGCAATGTGGTCGCTCCCGGGTTGAATTGATGGCGGATCGTACTCGCTCCAAATCGAATGAAGTGTTGCGGATTGGGAGTAAAATCAAAATCTACGCGTGCCGTGTAATCCTCAATGCCTGATTGGTAAATCGAGGCGAATTGGAAATTGGACCCAGCAGAATCTGCGTTGAGTTCGAGTTCGCTGAATTCCACGCCTGTTCGAAATTCATATTGACTTCGGGTGAGCATCACATTGGAAAACATACGTGGGCCCCATTCGTGATTCCATCGCGCTGCAGCAACGGAATTGGTCCAAGCTAACCCGAAGTCGATCGAGGAGCTTGATGTCCCGAACGTTTCTGTTGACGCCAGTCCGAAATCATCTCGACCGTTGAAAATGCTAAAGTAGAGACGGTCACGACTTCCAACTTTCCAGTTGACTTTTCCATTGAAGTCATAAAAGAAATAGCGTGGGTCTGTGGTGACATCGCTGTCGCCAACATTGATGGAGCTGATGATTGGATTCAACAGCAGATCGATATACGTACGTCGACCGCTGATCATGAAAGAAGCTTTGTCCTTTACCAAGGGCCCTTCGAGTGTCAGCTTTGACGAGAGGATGGACACCGTGCTGGTGCCATGAAATGATTTCATGTTGCCGTCCTTCATGCTGATGTCGACAATGGAGGAGAGTCGCCCACCATAACGTGCTGGGTAGCCACCCTTGGTGATGGTCATGTTCCGCACGGCATCCGCATTGAATACAGAGAAGAACCCAAACAAGTGACTGACGCTATAGAGTGGAACACCGTCCAAGAGCATCAAGTTTTGGTCAGGACTGCCCCCGCGCACATACAAGCCGGATGTGCCTTCACCACCGGATTGTACACCGGGAAGCAATTGCAGGCTTTTCATCAGATCCACTTCGCCTCCTATGGCAGGCAGTCGCTTAATCTGATCAATGGGGATTTCCATCTTGGACATCTGGACTTGGTCCTCGATGCGGTTATACGTTTCTCCCGTTACCACTGCTTCGCTGATGGCGACACCAGGACTCAAAGCAATGTCAAATTTAATATCTTGGTTGAGGTTGATTTCAAATTTACGCGGCGCGTATCCGGTAAAGGAGACCACGAGATCATACATTCCTTCTACCAGGGTAAGTGAATAAAAGCCAAAGGTATTGGTTCCTGCTCCAACCGATTGGTCGGCACACCACACGGTGGCGCCCATGAGCTGTTCCCCGCTGGACTCGTCTGCAATGTGTCCGCTAATGGTATATGTCTGCGCAAATGAAAATTGAACTCCGGCAGAACAAATGAGCATAGCAGGGGCAATGCAACGTCTAAGGGAAATGAGTGAAAACATCAGGTGCTCGGGCTATATTAAAATGAAGGGCCTGCGAAGCTAAGTGTGACATCAGATTCGTTCCTTATATTTCTTGTTAAATAAGTGAGCATGGAATAAATCAGAGATTTGAATTAAACCTCTGATCAGTTCGGTAGTCATTAGGAGTAAGTACGCTCAAGAGCTCGCAAAAACAAGAACATAAGCATGGCCATTTTACGATATCGTTCTACCTGTAATTCCTTTTTTCAGGGTTCATTTGTGATCATTTGTTTGCTCGTTTCAATCGGGTCTGCAGCACAAACAGAAGGCAACGAAGTGTTCGGAGTGGATCAGATCCTCCATGTCGATGTCATTTTCTCGAACGACAATTTTTGGAACGAATTGGAAGCCGAATACGATGGGGAACAAAATTATCTGGCAGCCCAAGTGAGCATATTGGGAGTGAATGGAATGGAGGCAATCGACTCAGTTGGTATTCGACTAAAAGGGAACTCAAGCATGTCCCATCCCGGTAACAAGAAATCCTTCAAAATAGATTTCAATGAGTTCGTCCCAGGCCAAGCGTATGACGGTTTGAAAAAATTGAATTTTAGCAATGGATTCAAAGACCCCACCTTCATCCGTGAAAAAATATTTCTCGATGTCTGCCAAGAAGCAGGGATTCTTGCACCACGAGCCAATTTTGCTGAAGTGACCTTCAATGGCGAGCCGTGGGGATTCTATACCATCGTCGAGCAAATTGATGATCAATTCTTAGACCGGAGCATCGGCGATGACGACGGCAATTTGTTCAAGGCCGGTTCCAACTTTGGAGGAGGAGACGGCGAGGCTAGCTTGGAATACCTCGGATCCAACCAAGCGAGCTACACGTCTTCGTACGTTTTGAAAAACAACGAAGAAGAGGACGACTGGGGCGACCTCATTGACTTCGTGGACTTCATCAACAACTCGAGCGATGCTGTATTCGAGTCGGAACTGGGCGATTGGTTGGACTTGACCGCTTATTTGCGTTCCGCAGCGTTGGACAATCTATTTTCAAATCTGGATACGTACACGCTGTCAGCGCGCAATTATTACATCTACCACAACACCACAACGGGGCTATGGGAGTGGATTAAGTGGGATGCGAATGAGGTGTTTGGTAGCTATGCGATGGGAGTAGGAGGCAGCATGACCACGTTGAATCTTGATTTTGATGGGGGCAATGAAAACCGTCCACTGCTTCAACGTATCCTCCAGAATGAAACGCTATTGAATGCATATTACGCTGAAATGTGTGAGTTGAGGGCGCAGTGGTTCAATCCTGAATTCTTAGAACCACGCATGGATGTGTTGAAAGCGCTCATCGAGGATGCTGTGCTTGCCGATGGCAATAAGATGTATTCGAACAATCAGTTTCAAAACAATTTCAATATGAATCAAGGTGGAATGGGCGGCTCGCTCTATGGTTTAAAACCATTTGTTGAGGACCGCGTGACCTATATGGATCAACAATTGGATTGCACGCCTTCCAGCGATGTTCTTGATTTTGCGACCGAGACCACGTTGGTCTTTCCCAATCCAGCA
>JAPKAW010000199.1 GCA_028825055.1 Flavobacteriales bacterium
TAACTTATCGAATCTACTAAATCCACCTTACTCGCCTATCCCGCCTATGTTTCCGTAACTTAACTCAATGACTCACGTGGCCTACCCCACCTATCTGGCTATCTGCTTACCTTTATGACAAACTAACCTACCCACCGCCTTGCCTTTGGGATCTTCTTTGGGGCGCCAATGAAAGGCTTCATTCCCCGTCGAAAAGACCTGTGCAATTTCTTCGAAATCATGGTCTTCGGACGCGAGCCAAAACACAGGAACTGCAGCAATTCCCTGATCAGAAAGCGCCTTCGCCCATCGAATAGCAGAGAGGATCTTGTAATGAAAGAATGCAGGACCTCCCATCAAAACCAATTGGTGGCCTGTTGTCACCGCACGTGCGCCAGACCGGAAAGACTGGATCCCTTTTGGAATTGGAACCGCCGCCGACCGATACTGTCTTTCCAAGGCATCCGACACAAGCGATCGACGCTCCATGTTGATCCCTTGTGTGTGGGCCAATCGATTTTGTATGCCTTGAAAACTTGAACAAAAAGGCCAAAATGGTCGGATTGACTCTTCCTGCTTCAGCCAAGCACCGATAAGAGAATCCGAACTGACGGTATCAACTTGCGCTGTGGGAGTGCAATTCATGGCACGCATCATCTAAACAGTTCCAGAATTCAATGATCAACGAATGAGGTTCAGCGAACCTGTCTTTGTTACGAGCTGGCCATTCATTTTTTTCATTTGCAATTTCCAGATATACGCGCCTGTCAAGGCTTCAGTATCTCCTACATGCATTCCATTCCATCCGATAGCATTCGGATCTGTTGTCATCCACATTAGCTCGCCCCACCGATTGAAAACCTGCATTCTAATGAGGTCCAAGTTGTTTAATACCGGTAGAAAAAAATCGTTCTCCCCGTCTCCATTGGGGGTAAAAGCATTTGGTACAAACCAAGACAACGCATCATCCAGGTCAACTTCCGGCTGATCTGGTTTCACATTCGGCCCTCTGACGTCTGACCCACTGTCTTCATTTTCCAACTCCCCATTGATTTCTGAGATTTTAAATCCATCCAAGAAATAGTAAGCCATTGTGGGGCTAATTCCCTCCCGCACTTCAATGCCATGTTGAGCATCCGCTCCAAACACACCCCAGGTAAAGTGAGTATGGGGTTCTTGAGCAGTGAACGCAAAGGCCATCCATTGCCATTCACGACTGAAAATCACTTGAGAAAAGGCAAAGTGTGGCTCCAATTCTAAGGGGGACAATCCAATTTGCTCGGGTGAACCTTCCGAAAAGAACATTCCCAGTCCGCTCACTCCCAGTCCGGCTTCAGAAAAAGGTGTGCGTTCCCCATTGGCAATAGCAAACGTCATTTGATACCTGTTACCCACAATCAATGCTTCAGAAAACTGTCCCGTCAAATACTCTCTGCGATTGGTTCCTTCCTGTCCACAGGCAATGAAACCCGCTACGGCCATTCCTTGCAGCGGCGAAATGATGGCTACGGGTGTCTCAGGCAAGTCACCTCCACCGCTTCCCTCCATGTGATACAAGTCAGGATCACCTGTCGCGCTGGAAGCATTGCCCCAATAATCAGCCAACGTCCATTGTCCTGTGGTGTTGGGGAGTGACGAGACTGATTCGAACCCTCCGTTCATCACATCTTGGGACTTGCTGAGATTCGGAAACACAAGCAACGCCGAGACAAAGCATGCATGGAGAAATGATGAGGTCAACCTATTCATGTTTGTAAGGTAAGCAAATTGCACGCGGAGACTCCTTAGAAAAGCCGAGTTAACAACCTCAAAAAAGGACCTCGCCTTACTTAAGAGCCCCAATGCCAGCTCAATTGGATTCCACCCCAGAAAAGCGAATTCAACTGAGGCTGTACACGAACGTTCAAAGCGACAGTCCAATAAGAAGAAGCCGCCAAGGTCGACGCGCTGAACCGTCGACGCAATCCCACATCCATTAAAGGGAAGACCTCTCCTGCCATCTGCTGCTTGACCACATAGGCATGGCCCCGATCTAGATCCGGAGTTTCTAAGCCAAACTCTGTCTCTGACCTCAGTAAAATCGTGGCCCCCAGCGCTGCATGCCAGACCCAATGCCGCCTCCAAGTACTTGTCCAACCTAGCTGCAACGAAGTTCTCCAGGCCGTACGATTGGACAACGTGACCGCCATCGTATCGGTTTCAACCCCGATGGGAAACCGTTCATAAATGACAGCTTGTAAGAGGTTGCCGCTGTTGGACTGAACAAAGCCGATCACTGAATCAGACAATTGCGCAAGATTCAGAGTGGGCAGGCGCAATCGCTCCAACGACACCCCCCACTCGACAGCGTGCTGTTGCGACCGACCCGGTTTTTTAAACACGGGGTGACTGCTTCCAACGTTCACTGAAACAAGCGCAGAAGGCTGACCAACCCAAGAACCCACGGCGCTTCCAGACTTCAGCTTTTCAGGCATTCCAAACGCGACTTGAGTCATCATAAACCCTGACCGGAACGGACGCAAATTCGCTCTTGGCCGCGCAACTTTAGAAGAATATGTTTTGGAGAAAGCGGTCGAATCAAAGCGAACCTGTGCGTCAACAATCAAGATTTTCCCGTCTAAGCGGATGCTGTCTGAAGGAGCCTCATGACCCCATACCACAGAAGCACATGCAAGAACTGCATGCAAAAAAAAGACCTGCAAAGCGTGTGAACCAAAAATGTGCATCGACATCAAATGTGCAGCAAAAGTCTCGGCTTTTTAATGCAAGCAGTCAATTTTTCAATTTTACCACTACGGGCAACACCCATTGGTCCTCATTGGTTTTCTGAAGTGTCGAAGCCTCTGAACTTTCCAACGGAATGGACTCAACAGGCAAACGTTCTAGAGACTCCAAGGCTTGTTGATCCAGTGCAGAAGATTCCGTATCAGCTTGTTGTTCAGTCACCCTCGGAGTGTGTTTCCCCGCAAGCGTGCCTATCGGTGTCTCCTCGACTTGCGACGTATCGATTGTTTCTAGGGATTCCAGAGATGTCTTTGGAGCGACCTCGTCTGATGCCACAGGCAATACAACGATTTCCGCAGCAGACGTGATGTCTGATACGGTTTCAATCGAAAGGACGTTCAACGCGCCATCAGGTTCTGACAACGCACTCCACCAACCCGCTCCACAAACCAATAGAACGCCCATGCTTAGACCAAGACGTTTTGGCCATGGTGACGGGGCCAATTGAGCAAACAAACGTTCCTCCAGGCTCGCCGGAGGCGCGATCGATTCGCCTTGAAACATACGCTTTACGCGGTCATCAAATTGTCCCTCGTTGCTCATGACTCTAACTTTTTCGCTCGTTTCGACATGCCGGCCAGCACTTCTTGTAAGAAGCGTCTAGCGCGACTCAATTGGCTTTTCGATGTATTCAAATCAATCCCCAACTGTTCGGCGATTTCTTTGTGCTTAAACCCATCGATGACATACAACTTAAACACCATTCCGTATCCAGGAGGCAACTGCCCAACGGCCCGTTCCAATTCCTCCTTTGTAAACTCTAATTCTTTAAACGCTTCCAGGTCCCTTGGGGTTGCATGGACCTCATCGAGATCGATGTGGTGCGCGTGTTTGAGGTTGCGGCGATAGTGCGTTATCGCCGTATTGACGACAATCCTTCGCAACCACCCTTCAAAACTGTTGTTCTCAGAAAATGAGATGATATGACGGAATACTTTGATCCAGGCTTCTTGCAAGACATCCTCTGCATCTGAGCGAGAATTGGTATAACGCAACGACACTCCGAACAGCATGGAACTGTATCGCGCATAAACCGCTCGTTGAGCTTTGGGCTCACGGCGCTTGCATGCGTCTATCAATTCTATCAGTTCGTTCTCCATGCGTCTGTTTAGATAGACTCAAAAAGAACATTTAAGGTTGCTCCTGTTGATTCCAACTCAGTCAATGGTGTCAATCAATGACCAAAATGAGA
>JAPKAW010000200.1 GCA_028825055.1 Flavobacteriales bacterium
AAGCCCCGAAGTCATTGCTCCAGGTGACACCGCCGCAAGCATCTGTCGCTGAAGCGCCGCCGTTGTTGGCGAGCCAGCCTTCAAGATCTGAAGCGTTGCCAGAGCCGTCGCATTCAACCGTCGCGTCCATCGCATCCGCAACAGCAGGTGCTGTCGTGTCTAGGACATTTATGGTCTGCACATGCACCGTCGCATTTCCAGCACAATCCTCAGCGGTCCAAGTACGGGTCAGTAAATAAGAGCCTGTACAAATTTCATCCGACACTGTTTCAACGAAACTCACACTTGGAGAGTCGTCACACGTATCTGAAGCAGTCAAACTCACTGCAGCAGGAACGGCATTGCACTCAACCTCCATTGCCTCTGGCAATGCCAGAACAAATTCAGGGGCCGTTGTATCCACCACTTGAATCTCTTGCATGGCAAAAGAACTATTTCCTGAGCAATCCACGCTGTACCACGTTCGCGTAATTGTATACGTTTCTGGACAATCACCCGGTGTTTCGATCGCATTGAATGCTACCTCTACATCGCCATCGCAATTGTCCATCGCTGTGATTTCAGCAGGAAGTGGAATGTTATCACACTCTACGGTTGTGTCCAAAGGAATCTCCTGATTCCATTGTGGAGCCGTATCATCATTGACCACAATTGTGAATTGATGCTGGGTCATGTTGCCGCAGATATCATGCGCAGTCAACGTTACCAAATGCTCATAGTTGCCGCAGGCATCCGTGGAAAGGGTATCCCGTGTTTCTACGATGGTTACCAGACTGCAGTTATCTGACGCTTCCAGAGCATAGGGCATTTCAGAACACTGATTGTTCTGGTCCATTGGAGCGTTGACAAATACAGGCCCCGTTGTGTCATTGACTTCAATCGTTTGAACGAATACACTCTCATTGCCGCAAAAGTCTGTTGCTGTCCACGTACGAGTAAACGAATACGTTCCTGAACAAATTTCAACTTGAGGAGAATCCTGATGATCAACCATAACATCAACAGAAGGACCGCAGTTGTCGATAGCTTCAGGGATTCCCGTATTCGCCGGCGATATTTCCGCCATGCAGTCTTCTCCTGATTCCAACTGAACCAATGCATCGGGTAAAGAGGTGAACTCAGGTGCGATTTCATCAAACAATGTGACAAATTGCAACGCTGACGTACTGTTGCCACAGGCATCCGTCGCTGTCCATTCACGCATCCAAGTGCCAGGACAACCTCCTGAGAACAGAACGGCGTTGATGCTATAACTAACATCACCACAGTTGTCTGTTGCGGGCAAAGGCATCTGCATCGGATCCGTAGGGTCGATTAAGTTTTCACATGATGTGGCTGTGAACTCATCATGGGATTGGAAGACCGGTGCGGTTGTATCGAGGACTTGAACCGTTTGAACGTGCTCGGTCATGTTGCCAGAACAATCGCTTGCGGTCCATGTCCGAGTTAAGGTGAATGTATTTTCACAAACAACCGCTGTAATTTCCTCCGTATACACAACGTCAATCGCATCACAGTTGTCAATCGCTGTCAACATCGCTACTTCAGGAATCGCATCGCACTCTACCGTTTCATTGCTTGGCAAAGCCTCTGCAAATGCAGGCGATTCGGTATCCGCTACAACGATGGTAAACTGATGCTCTGCGCTGTTGCCACATTCATCGGTCGCAGTTAACGTCACCAAATGCTCGAAATTTCCGCATTCATCAGAACTGATGACATCCCGCGTTTCCACAATCTCAACAGATCCGCAATTGTCTGAAGCGGCAAAGTCATAAGACTGCTCATCGCATTGGTTTGTTTGATCAGAAGGCGATTCGGTAAAGACCGGTGCTTGGGTGTCTTGCACCTCAATAACCTGAACATGCTCCGTCATGTTGCCACTGCAATCACTCACAGACCAAGTGCGTGTCAACGTGTAAATCTGAGGGCAAGAGCCCACTTCATTGGTTTCAACAAAGTCTACAGAAACGTTTTCATCACAGTTGTCTATTGCTGTAAGGGTTACAGCCTCTGGGACCATGTCACATTCCACTGTTTCGTTACCAGGCAAAGTCTCTACAAAGGCCGGGGCTTCATTGTCAACTACGACAATGGTAAACTCGTGGGTTGCACTGTTGCCACAATCATCTGTTGCTGTCAACGTGACGGCATGCTCATAATTCCCACAATCATCAGAACTGATCACGTCCCGTGATTCTGAAATCGCAACCTCACTGCAATTGTCTTCGGCAGAAGCGCTGTATAGTTCTTCTTCACAGGCGTTGGATTGGTTCGAAGGAACCATGGTAAAGACTGGAGCAGTGGCGTCCTGTACTTCAATAATTTGAACGTGCTCGGTTATATTGCCACTGCAGTCTCCAACAGTCCAAATGCGGGTCAATGTATACGTCTGTGGACATGCCCCCAATTGTGTGGTTTCTACAAACGCGACCGAAACAGCCTCGTCACAATTGTCATTGGCTGTCAGCATGATCGCCGCAGGAACCGCGTTGCACTCAACCGTTTCATTTCCAGGCAATTCCTCCGTAAATACAGGTGCTGTTGTGTCTTCAACTTCAATGGTTTGAATGTGATTGCTGGTATTTCCGCTGCAATCCAAGACCGTCCAAGTTCGGGTCAACGTATAGGTGCTTGAGCAATCGGTCGCGCTGACCGTTTCACCTTCGTAGGTAAATATTAATGGCTCATCCGTATTTTCACAATTGTCGGTTGCCGCAAGTTCTCCTGAAGCAATCATATCCTCTAATGAGTCGACAGTCGGCACCGCCTCGCATTCAACCACTAAATCCGCTGGACCAACAACTACTGGAGCCTCGTTATCGTCTCGTGTGATCGTTTGCATAACCGTTTCGGCTGCATTACACGATGGATCGATGGCTGTGTAATAAATAACGACCTCTTCATCTCCACAAGACGCTGCAGAATACGTAGCGTCTTCTTCCAAGTCTACAATAATATCTCCCGACGGGCCTCCCGCAGGGACTCCCATCAAGGTCCCTTGCCAAGCGAACCATCCTCCAAATCCATAATTGCAGTTGTGGCTGTTGCCCCCCTGTCCCAATTGG
Organism: Flavobacteriales bacterium; assembly: GCA_028825055.1. GTDB lineage: Bacteria > Bacteroidota > Bacteroidia > Flavobacteriales_D > Sanyastnellaceae > UA16. Next base: position 3,069 of record JAPKAW010000200.1, read on the forward strand.
AATCGTTTGCTTTGGCTAACAGGCATGTGATTCAGCGTGAGTAGATCTCCCTGGTATTCCCCGCGACCAATCAAATAGCTCTGATCCCCTTTTAGGGTGTAGACCATTTCAATGTCCGCTTCGCATTCATAAGAAACCAAATAGCCATTTACCGGATCTTCATCCAACCATTCTTGACCTTCCTGGCCCATATCAAAAGAAACGAAAACATCAAAACGTTGATTCGTATTGAGTTCATTCACAATGGACCCCGTTAATACCGCTACATTGTTATCGAAGCGAATCAATTGTAGCGGATCAGTGGCGTCTTCAATAAAGAAATCGCTATTTGCTACGCCTTGAGCAGAAGCTCCATACAACCGGAATGCTCCGTCAGGCCCATTGCCCAAAGCCGTGGTAGCATTGTACGCGATGGATGCACCCGAAATATTCTCTGCTAACAAGCAGACCAAATCCAATTCATCAACCGAGCAAACCGATTCAACCGAAACGGTCTCATCACAATCTGTTGGCAGGTCCCCAACACAATCCACACTATAGTCGTCTGTATTGACGAATGTAAAAACCTCAGATCCATCGCAAACCCCATCGCCATTATCATCTGCAAGGCAGTTACCGTCGCAGTCGTATCCGTTTTCAGCATACGTGCAAGAACCGTCTTCATCCGTCGCGGCAGCGGTGTAGTTGCACGCCGTGGCGTCCTGGCAACCGGCAACTTCAAATTCATCACACACACCATCTCCGTCTGCATCGGCAAGGCAGTTGCCGTCGCAGTCGTAGCCGCTTTCGGCATACGCACAAGAACCGTCTTCGTCTGTCGCAGCAGCGGTGTAGTTGCACGCCGTGGCGTCCTGGCAACCGGCAACTTCAAATTCAT
>JAPKAW010000014.1 GCA_028825055.1 Flavobacteriales bacterium
CAATAATCGTGATGTTTTGCACGGCTGTATCAGAATTTCCACAACCATCCACGACAGTCCAAGTCCTCGTCACACCTGCGAACTCTAAACAGGTTTCAGGGTTTTCAATATTAAGTGTCGCTGCATCTCCCTCAGAATACACAGATGTGCCTTCAAAAGAAATGACCATGCTGTTTGAAGTGACTTCGGTTGAAACTTCGGCAGCAGCTGCAATTCCATTGATTGTAAAGCTCAATGCAGAAATGGATTCTCCAGAAATGTTCGTTAAGCTCACTACCGCGAAGTCATACTGGTAAGGGTTTCCATCAGTGCCGTCCACGACCAAAGTGACCGTGCTTCCATCAATGTCAACAGTGATTGCTCCTCGATGGCTAGAAGGGTTTGAGGTCAAATCACCATACGTCAATTCAAAACCTTCACCAACGGTAACTCCCGTTGCCTCTAAAATCAAAGATTGACCAAATGGCCCACCAATGTTCTTGCCCATTTCTACATGCAAGTCCATCACTACACCCGTCATATCCAAGTTCCCCTCAACCGGTGAATCTGAATAGCTATAGGCCAATTCATCCTCTGAGGCACAGTTGTCGTAAGAACCCGTTGGAAAAGCTGTAACGCCAGCTCCTGGTGTCAGGTCATCAGAACATCCAACGACAATATCTTCTTGAGCAACCGCAACTGGAGCTTCGTTGTCTTCCAAGGAGACAATCTGACTTGCCGTTGCTTGGTTTCCAAAGGCATCCGTAGCTGTAAATGTTCTTGTCAATGTGTAACCACAATCGGCATCTTCGATTGAATTCTCAACCGATACAATCGCGTCAGGGAAACAACCAGCATCCATAGCTGTGGCCATATCTGTTGGCCAAGCATCGGAACAGTTTTGGGTCAAACCTGAAGGAACAGATGTGAATGACGGAGCTTCGTTGTCTTCCGATGCATAACCAAATGGCAATGTCAATTGCAGTGGATTGTTCTGGACCCCTTCTGGGAAAATCTGCACATAAAGCTGACCGCTTAAAACACCATGTGTCGTGAATTGTCCAACCAAAACACGCGTGTCATCTCCTGCAATTCCGTTGATGGCTAATCCTCCCAGCTCATTCCAAGGAACGAACCAGCTATCTCCATAAATGCTGTTCATGACAATGTCATTTCCAGCTAAAAACGCCGTCTGCCAATCAGATGAAGTGGCAAGATCAACGCTCGCTTCTCCGCTATCAAGGTTTGCTGATTCCGAAATACCAATGGTAACCCAGCTGTCATAAGCCAATTCCGGAAATAAGGTATAGAATGCAGGATTCAAACTATTCGGCGTCACGTTCATATTGAGCATGGACTTGTAGAATGACTGAGTGCTCTCAATCCGCGTCTCATTTACAGCGTCCCCAGCTACAGCAGACAATACGTCATTTGCTGATGGCATATTGACGTACATACGATAGCGCATGCCTTCATCAGTCATTCCCATCTCGTCGATGGTGACCTGATATCCGTCCACAACTTGGTTATTGATGCAGCAATAGTCACAAGAGCCATCCTCTTCCGTATGTGCCCCATCGAAGTTACATGCCTCTGCATCTGTACAGCCCACACACGTTGTCGTATCACATTCACCTTCATCCGTTGTGTTCGGATTGTAGTTACAGGCACTCTCATCAGAGCAGCCCAAAACTTCAAAACTGTCACAAATGCCATCGCCATCTAGGTCTTCTAAACAAAGCCCTTCGCAATCATATCCAGCATCAGCATATGTGCAAGGCTCAAGATCGGTGATTGCCAAGGAATAGTTACACGCGGCGCTGTTCAAGCAACCTGCAACTTCAAATTCATCACATACATAATCACCATCTGCGTCATTCAAGCAAACACCGTCGCAAGTATAACCTGCGTCAGGATACTCGCAAGACTCATCATCCGTATCCGCCGTGGTGTCATAATTACACGCTTCAGCATCCGTACAACCCAGGTAGAAACAAGCTCCATCTTGATAGAGGGCCCCACTATTATAGTTATCGGCTACTGGATCCATGCAACCACAAGCTGGTGCTTCCACAGTCATGTAGATATTGTCGCTATTTGCAGGATTCCCTTCTGGGAATATCTGCACAAGCATCGAACCTCCTACGAAACCATCGGTGGTAAACTGTCCTATCAATACGCGATTGTCATCTCCAGCCACTCCGCTCGTAGATCCTGGAAACAAAAACCATCCTCCTCCTGTATCTGAGTTAATCGAAATGGGCCCTCCAGCTTCGAAACCAGCTATCCAAGTCTCACCAGGAGTCTCGATGGTTGATACTTCAACTTGACCGGCATTGAAATCTGGCATTTCAGAATTACCAATGGTAATAAATGAATCATAAACACCGTCTGCAAATTCTGGAATTGCAGCATAAATAGGATTCCAAAAATTAGGCGTAGCTCCTCCTCCTGGACCTGAATACTGATAGAAACTAGTAGAAGACACAAATTCTAATGGGCCATTCATGTCTCCTGTTACAGATGAAACAATATCAGAAGAAGACAGGGTATTGATGTAGACACGGTATGTCTGCAATCCCGCAATACCCCCGTCGGCAAACAACTCTACTTCCAAGGAATAGTCATCGTTCGTAGAAGTCAAGTTGTCGCAGCAATAGTTACACGTACCGTCATCTTCATTGGCGATGTCATCATAGTTGCATGCGGATTCATCCATACAACCTAAGAAAACACAGGATCCATCATTGTAAGTTACTTCGGATTGGAAGTTCTCTGCAGCAGCATCATTGCAACCACACATCTCAGCCGAGAAATCAAACTGATATGTGAATTCTTGGCTCACATCGCCACCAGGATATACACGGATGTTAAAAGATCCGTCAATTGTGCCGTCTGTTGTGACCTGAGCAATCATGACTTTTAGGTCTTCTCCAGCATAACCATTGGAAGCTCCAGAAGGAACAGACCAACCGTCACCCGCATCACCACCTGTAATATTGAGGTTTCCTCCAGCTAAGAAAGAAGGACCCCAAGACTCTTCACCTTCCAATAAAATATCTTGTTCACCAAAGCCTGCTTCAGAATCAAGACCAATGGAAACATATGAATCAAACTCGAGAGCAGGGAAGAAAGCAAAAACACCGGCATTGATGTTATTCACCGTTAAACCTCCATATTCGTGTTTGAAGAATGTCGTTGACGTTGTCAAATGCACTTCTCCGTATTCAGGGAGACCATAGCCTTCTGACATCACAGATTTAACGAAGTCCGTTTCAGAGGGCGTCGTCAAACAAATGCGATACGTTGTAGAACCAGCCAAATCGGCTAGCGCTGGTGAATCTTCCGATCCATCAAAAGTGGCAAAAGTTTCAATCGACATAGAGAAACCCTCAGGGGCTCCTTCACCTTGACTTGTGTCAAAGCAATCGATTTGAGAGACTAGAGTGCCCGATATACTTGTGAATCCAACAAGTAGTCCGAACAAGAAGTAGAATTTCGTCTGCATTATTCCTAGGTTAAGCTTTCGAAAATTACAAAATATCGTGCTTAGATGCAAGCACATCGACGCTAAAATTATTTCGAGCGATAAAAAATAGCATTTCAGCGAATCGATAATGTAGCCTTTGACTCATCGCTTTGGTCGTAAATTCGCCAACTAAATAACGGTTATGTTTGAAAATCTGCAGGAGCGATTTGAACGCGCTTTTCAAGTCCTTAAAGGAAACGGTCAAATTACAGAAGTCAACGTTGGCGAAACACTTAAAGAGGTTCGAAAGGCCTTATTAGACGCAGATGTTGATTATAAGACGGCCAAAGAGTTTACGCAACGAGTGAAAGAAAAAGCACTCGGTCAAGACGTTCTTACTTCTTTAAAACCCGGACAACTTTTAATCAAAATCACCCATCAAGAACTCACCGTTTTGATGGGGTCAGCAGTTGCTCCCTTTCAACCCAAAGGAAATCCCTTTATTGTGTTGATGGCAGGACTACAAGGAGCTGGAAAAACGACTCATTCAGGTAAAATCGGGAGCTTGCTCAAAGAAAAACATGGTAAAAAAACACTTTTAGTCGCTTGCGACGTGCATCGGCCTGCAGCCATCAGCCAACTTCAGGTATTGGGGAAAGCGATGGAGATGGAAGTTTATGCTGAAACGGATAATAAAGACGCACCGGGCATTGCAAAACGCGCATTAGATCATGCCAAAGCAAACGGATTTGGAGCTATAATTATCGACACTGCTGGTCGTTTGGCCATTGACAAGGTCATGATGGAAGAGATTGAAGCCATCCGCGATGCTGTTCAGCCCCATGAGATTCTTTTCACCGTTGATGCCATGACGGGACAAGATGCCGTCAAGACAGCCAAAGCATTCAACGATGTTCTCGATTTCACAGGGGTCATTCTCACAAAATTGGATGGCGATACACGAGGTGGAGCGGCTTTAGCAATTCATTCAGTCGTTGGTAAGCCAATCAAGTTTGTAGGTGTTGGTGAAAAAATGGATGCTCTTGATGTGTTCCACCCCAACCGGATGGCCGAGCGTATTTTGGGCATGGGAGATGTCGTCTCACTCGTTGAAAAAGCACAGCAGGTCATCTCTGAAAAAGAGGCCGCTGACCTAGAAGCTAAGATTCGCAAAAACAAATTCGACCTTGAAGACTTTCTGAGTCAGATTCAGCAGCTCAAAAAAATGGGCAATCTAAAAGACCTGATGGGTATGATTCCTGGAATGGGGAAAGCCTTGCGCGGAGTTGACCTTGATGATTCCTCTTTCAAGAAAGTTGAATGTATTATTCAATCCATGACACCATCAGAACGTGCGAAACCTGAACTCATTGATGCCAGGCGAAAGCAGCGAATCGCTCAAGGATCCGGCAACGACATTGCTGAAGTCAATCGGCTATTGAAGCAATTTCAGGACATGAAAAAAATGATGCATCAAATGACTAAAGGCAAAGGAGGTAAACGAAGCCGAATGGCCGGCCTATCTTCACTCGGAAAGTAGAAAAAATTGCAACTCATGACTTTACTTGACGGAAAAGCGACCTCAATCGCCATTCAAGAGGAACTGAAAATCGCCGTTATGGAACGGATGAACAACGGCGGCAGCCGGCCACATCTAGCAGCGATTATTGTTGGAGACAACCCCGCTAGCAGAGCCTATGTAGGGCACAAGATCAAAGCCTGTGAGCGCGTTGGGTTTGATAGTTCCTTAATTGAATTGCCTGACAACATCAGAGAAGATGAGCTGATTCACGAAGTTCAATTGCTCAACGATGACGAAAGTATCGACGGATTCATTGTCCAACTTCCTTTGCCCAAGCACATCGACGATCAAGCCGTATTGCAAGCTATACATCCAGACAAAGATGTTGATGGCTTCCACCCGATCCATGCTGGACGACTCAGTCTAGGCCTCCCGTCCTTTCTTCCAGCAACTCCTGCAGGGATTATGGAACTGATAAAACGGTATGGGATCGAAACCAGCGGAAAACATGCCGTCATTATAGGACGCAGCTCCATCGTTGGCACACCCATGGCCCTGTTACTGAGCCGCAATGCTCAACCGGGCAACTGTACCGTAACTATATGCCATAGTCGAACCCAAGACTTGCCGAGCATCACACGTCAGGCGGATATACTTATCGCAGCCATTGGTAAACCTCACTTTGTAACTTCCGATATGATCAAGCCCGGGGCGGTTATCATTGATGTTGGCATCAACCGCATTCCAGACGCATCCAAGAAATCAGGATCGCGGCTCACGGGTGATGTGGATTATGAAGCGGCCGTTGAAGTGGCCTCAGCCATTACACCGGTTCCTGGAGGTGTTGGCCCAATGACCATTGCCATGCTGTTGAAAAACACCCTTCTGGCCTCTGCATGAGCACAACGTGGACCAAAAACGATACGCGATGCATGGCGCACGCATTGAAAATCGCGCAGCTGGGATCGTTTGAAGTCGCTCCCAACCCACTCGTTGGTGCTGTGATTGTTGATGCTGACGGACACATTGTAGGCACAGGTTGCCATGAGAAATTTGGCGGGCCGCATGCTGAAGTCAATGCTTTCAACAGCTTGCCACCAGAGAACCAAGCGCGTCTGCATGACTGCACATGGTACGTTACATTAGAACCTTGCAATCATACCGGACAAACACCCCCCTGCACCGAATTGATTGCGCGGTACAAGCCTCGGCGCGTCGTTGTCGCTACGGTTGACCCCAATCCAATGGTTTCAGGAACTGGGATCAAACGCTTGCGTTCATTGGGCATACAAGTAGACGTTGGATGCAAAGAAGACGAAGCCCTCTGGCAAAACAGACGCTTCATCTTTGCCATGAAGCACCAAAAACCATGGGTCGTATTGAAATGGGCCAGCACGGCAGATGGTTTTTTGGATCCAAGACTTTCCCATGAACGCACGCCAAAAAGTGGTGGCGTTGCCATTACAGGTGAACCGGCCCGTGCGGTAACCCACCGTTGGCGTGCTGAAGAAATGGGGATTTTGATCGGAGTCCAAACGGCTCTTGTCGATGCACCCAATTTGAATGTTCGCGAATCAAAAGGAAGAAACCCCCAGCGGTTTGTACTCGATCCGCAAAAGCGCTTGCCTGAATCACATTCCCTCTTTCAAGAGACAACCTCTCAAACAAAGGCAATCAGAATCGTTTCCGCAGAAGCTGCCGTGAGCGAAAACGAAAATCACTGCATCTGGAATCAGCAAGATGGAATCTCCGGCCTGCTGCATCGTTTACACACGGAATATAAGATCAACAGTCTTTTGATAGAAGGCGGCGCTCATACGCTCAATTCTTTCATTGCCGCAGGGCAATGGAACGAACTCAAGCGTTGGACCAGTCCTCGAGTATCGGAACAAGGGCTCATGGCTCCGACGAAGCCCTTCAATGCTGTGCTTCCTCCTTTCGGCGCTCACGATGGTATGGCCGGAGAAGATAAATGGGACCAATGGATTCAAGCAGGTTCAATTGAATCTTTAAAGGAGTCTCGATAGACTTCGCAAACACTATCTGACCACACTTACGTATGATCTATTTACTTCTTTGCATCGCATGTTCAGCTGGTATTTTTTTACTCTTTCGCGCATTTAAAGGCTGGGGAGCGCATACGCTACAAGCGATTGTGATTAATTACGGTGTTGCGGCTCTATTAGGCTGGACCTTATCCGGAGGATTCTCAACTTTAAAAATGGCATGGGGCACTCCGTGGGTGAACACAGCAATGGCCGTCGGCATTCTGTTCATTTACTTGTTTCATCTCATCGCTCGCAGCACCCAAGAACTGGGAGTGACTGTGACCTCAATTGCTGCTAAGCTAAGTATGGTGATTCCCGTTGCGGTATTCTTGGTTTTTGACCCAACCGATGAACCGGCACTGACCAAACTTCTAGCCGTTGGCTTGGCTGTTCCTGCCGTCGTGCTCTCCTCGTGGAAAAATGAAAAGAAGGCATCCAATCGTTCTTGGATTATTCCCTTGATTATTTTTCTTGGCGGCGGATTGATTGACCTGATGTTTGGATGGTACTCTGGTCCCGAGCATATGACCCGTATTGAGTTCCGCTATCTCTTCGCGACGATTCCCTTTAGCGTTGCATTCATCATTGGTTTAGGCATGCTCCTCAAAGCCAAACTTCGCCCTGCTCCTTCTAAAACTGATCACAACAGAACGATCACTTGGATAGGAGGCATCATGCTAGGCGTCATCAATTTTGGCTCTCTCTATCTCCTATTGGAAGCTTTTGACAAACTTCCATTGGACCGCAGTGCCATTATGCCCATTACGAATTTAGGCATCGTTTTGGTCAGCTCGTTGATGGCCATCTATGCCTTCAAAGAAAAGCTGAGCACCACCAATTGGATGGGACTGCTTATTGGAGCATTGAGCATTGGACTGCTCCTTGCTCCCACCTGGAGCAATTAATCCTCCGTGTTCTCCAGTTCAGAAGATCGTTGTGATCGCTGCATTGGATTTTCATCACGAGTCGCCCCCCATCGAAGTTCGCTCTCAGATTTGAAGATTTCAAAACGGGAAGGTTCTGGCCGGGCAGGCCAGTAATTGTCTGACATGTCGACATCCGCAGTTTCCAACATGGGATCCAATGCAATGCGCACAGCAGGTGTTGGTGTCACAAACACTTTGGTCACGGTCGGCTCACTCATTTTCCAAATTTCAGCTGGAATATGATGCAACAGTTTCTCTCCATTGTCCAATTCGAATTCTACAATCAATGGCATCACCAAACCGCCTTTATTTCGAAAGGTGATCTCGTAGTAATTGTTACCGCTCTGAAGAAGTGCAATCTCCTCAGTATTCATTTTTTCCAAACGCTCTTGAGACTCCACCTTATCCAATTCCAATACCATAAACGGATCGGTTGTGGTATAGAAATCATGCAGTGATGGATCTGCCTCCAAATACGTTTCTGTGATGTAAGAAGCATCGCGAATTAAGGAAATGTCCGCGGGTTCATTTTCTGAAGCAGCTCGGTCAAAAGCAGATTCGACATCCGGGTTCTGGGTATCGATTTGCAACCAACGCACTTGGTCCAATGCCATGTCTACATGATCCGTTGTGTAGAACCATCCGCGCCAGAACCAATCCAAATCCACACTCGAAGCATCCTCCATGGTTCGGAAGAAATCAGCAGGAGAAGGATGTCTAAAAGCCCACCGACGCGAATACTCCTTGAATGCATAGTCAAACAGCTCCCGTCCCATAACCGTTTCACGCAGAATATTCAAAGCCGTTGCTGGCTTGCCATAGGCATTGTTTCCAAACTGATAAATCGATTCCGAATTGGTCATGATCGGACTGATCCTTGATTTATCTCCACCCATGTAACTCCGAATATCACGGGCACTCCCCCGACGGGTCGGGTAGTTCCGATCAAACTCTTTTTCGGTGAGATATTGGACAAACGTATTGAGACCTTCGTCCATCCAAGTCCACTGCCGCTCATCAGAATTGATGATCATGGGAAAGAAATTGTGACCAACTTCATGAATGATTACGCTAATCATACCAATCTTAGTTCGCTCTGTATACGTCCCATCAGCCTCAGGACGTCCTCCATTGAAACAAATCATGGGGTATTCCATACCAATCCACTTGGTGTGCACACTGATGGCCACTGGATACGGGTAATCGATTGTGAACTTCGAATACGTCTTGAGCGTTTGGGCCACCGCCTTTGTTGAGTATTGCTCCCACAAAGGGTTTCCTTCTTTGGGGTAAAAACTCATCGCCAATGGTGAGGTTCTGCCTACACGCACAGCCATAGCGTCCCAAATAAATTTCCTGCTCGAAGCCCATCCAAAATCGCGCACATTCTCGGCGTCAAAGACCCACGTTTTCGTTCCGGTTTCCTTATTCAATTCTGCTTCGCGAGCTTCCTCTTCTGTGACAATAATGACCGGCTGATCGTAGGCTGTTCTCGCTGCTTGCAATCGCTTTCGTTCGGTCGACGTCAAGACCTCCTTCTCGTTTTTCAGAACACCCGTGGACGCTACGACGTGATCTGAGGGGACATTAATTTCAACGTGATAATCGCCAAAATTTACCGTGAACTCTCCATTTCCAAGAAACTGCTTGTTCTGCCAGCCCTCATTATCGGCATACACCACCATGCGAGGATAAAATTGCGCAATGGTGTAGATATAGTTGTCCTCTTCTTCGAAGTATTCATATCCGCTTCTTCCACCAATGGCCATGCGATCATTTATGTTGAACCACCATGCCACATCAAAGACAAAAGATCCACCTGGCTTGATTGGATCGACTAAGTCAATCCGCATCATGGTGTTGTTAATCGTATACGTCAGAGGCCTTCCTGATTCATCCGCCACATATTCAATATTGAACCCTCCGTCAAACGATGGCTCTAAACCTTGAATGTCCTCAAAGGAGTTGCGATCGCGCATACTTGACTGCTTGATCTTGTGACTATCACTGTCTTTTGCCCGCACATTTTGATCCAGTTGCATCCACAAGTAACGCAACTCATCCGGACTGTTGTTGACATACAGGATACGTTCTTCGCCATCAATACGCTGGTTGGCATCGTCCAATGTGACGTCGATATTGTAATCAACTTGTTGCTGCCAATACGCATGTCCAGGAGCTCCAGACGCCGTTCTATAAACATTAGGCGTCGGCAACTCTTGTCCCAATTGTCTGAACTTATTGGTGTTGACATGAGGGACTTGAGCATCTTCTTGAGACTGGCTGACTGCAGAAAAAGCGCCAATGAAGAAAATCAGAGCGACAGCGGAAAAAAAGCAGGAAACAGGAGTTTTCATGAGTGCATTCGAATGGGTTCCAATTTACAGAGAAAGCAATGCTTCTTCCTACCTTTCAGACACCTAAGTCTAGAATCCATGCTTCAGCGATTGAATTCCACGTACACCGTCGTTTTTACCCTGTTTTTGTGGAGCTGTCAGCCGGAGCCAGCACAACCCAACTTGAGCGAATCGCAAACGGATCCCATTCCGTCAGAGATTTCCGATCCCCAGTCCTTTCGATTTCTCGCTCTAGGAGATTCTTATACCATCGGTGAGTCCGTTGATTCGAGCTTGCGATGGCCAGAACAATTGGTTGACCAGTTGTCTACGTGGATGCCAGAAGACACCTTAATTGACCCCGTCATTTTGGCCACGACAGGCTGGACGACTTCCAATTTGAGTCAAGCTCTTTTTGAATCAGGCTATGAAGGAACAAACTGGGATTACGTGAGCCTTTTGATCGGAGTCAACAACCAGTACGAAGGGCTATCCTTGGAGCAATACGAAGTCGAATTTACCGACCTCTTAAACCGTGCAATCACATGCGCAAATGGACGCACGGACCGGGTATTCGTAGTTTCAATCCCCGATTATGGCTTCACTCCATTTGGACAAAACAACCAATCCACGATTAGTACAGAATTGTTTCAATTCAATGAAGCGTGTCGAAATTTGACTATTAGCGCTGGCGTCGCCCATTTTAACATCACCCCCATTTCACAGCAATGGCCGCAAATTGAAGGGCTTGTCGCATCGGATGGATTGCATCCGTCAGGGGAGCAATACGGACTTTGGGTTGACGCATTCGCCTCAGAAGTCAAGTCGCTTTTACGCCCCTAACATCACTCTTCCAGCAATTCGCCCGTGGATGTCGTTTCAAGTGTAACTTCAGTTGGATAGCCTCCGTGTACAATAACATCACCCGGTGAGTTGATCGCAACATACGCGTACTCTGTCGCTGCAAATTCTAGTGGAATAACCCCTGATTGATTGATAAATGCATACCGCGTTTGACATTGGGAAGCATCCAATGCGCCCAATCCTGATGAATATGCTTGCAGCACATCCGCATGACCATGCACCTTTGCCGAAGCCGGTCCCGCGTGCAACTTGACCGTCACCGTATCTGCATTCACATTCAAGTTCAATTCGCTGGAGCTTGCAAATGCCTCGACGGAGAGGCTTCCCCCTTTCCAAACAGAGTCCATCAAGAATTCACCTTGACCCCGTATTGCCAAAACATTCCACATACCACTTGTGATTTCGGCATGTACGACGGCATCCAACCTTCGCGCCCACTCGCAGCGGTCCAAATGGCCAATCACAAGATGGCCCCCTTCCCACTCGGCTGAAGCATATGACAAAAGATTTTCTGGACCCGTCCAGGTGACCGACACATCGGAAATGGAATCCCACCGCCACGTCACGTCAACGTGATCATGTATGGTCAGAGCTTGCAACTCCTTTTGGCTCCACGTTTGGGTTACCGTAGCTCGGTTCCCAGGGCGCATCCAACACGACGCTTCATTGGAATCGCGACAACCGCAACAGGCCAACAACGCGATGCCGATGACTCCAAATTGCTTCATCCTTGACTGGAGTGATGTCCCAAAGCCTTTTTGGCAGCATCCCAATAGGTATCCATTTCCTTCAATTCCATGTCGCTCATCGACTTGCCCGCCTTGGTCACCTCCTTTTCCATGTGCTGAAATCGCGCTTTGAATCTTCGATTCGTCCTCTCGAGAGCCTCGTCTGGATTGATTCCCTTGAAACGCGCATAATTGATGAGAGCAAAAAGCACATCTCCGAATTCGTCTGCTGCACGATCACTGCCTGCCGCCACTTCATCTTGAAACTCCTTGAGCTCTTCTTCCACCTTGGCCCAAACCTGATCTTCATGATCCCAATCAAAGCCAACACCTCGCACTTTATCTTGAATTCGATAAGCTTTAACGAGCGAAGGAAGGCTCGTAGGCACACCTTCCAAAACAGAGGAATTGCCCTCTTTAAGTTTCAGTTGTTCCCAATTTGCCTTGACCGTCTCCTCGTCTTCTGCAACCACATCCCCATAAATATGGGGGTGACGGGAAACCAATTTATCGCAAATACCATGCAAACTATCGGCAATGTCCCACCCTCCATTCTCTATGGGTTGTTCACTAGCAATGCGCGCGTAGAAAACCATGTGCAGCATTAAATCGCCAGTTTCCTTTCTCATTTCCTGCAAATCACCATCCAAAATGGCATCGGCTAGCTCATAGGTTTCTTCGATGGTCAAATGCCGCAAACTTTCCATAGTTTGCTTCTTATCCCAGGGACATTTCTCGCGCAATTCATCCATGATCACCAGCAATCGTTCGAACGCCTTCAATTTCTCTTCCATGGTATGCATGCGGCAAAGTTACGTCGTGCTACCTTCGAAGTCGAGATGTACCACAGTCTGAATCATCGACTCCTCATTCCCCTTCTTGCCTTTTGTATGCAAGGGATGGTGTTGCAATCCCAAGAATTGGCTGCGACACCCTACCATTGGCGTCCAGCGGAATACCGGCTATCAGGGGGCTATTCGCTTCCGCATCGCCATGAAATGCGCGCACTTGTTACGGGACACGCCTGGAGTACATCACTGATTTGGGGCAAGCACCTAGAAGGTGGATGGTCCAGTCATGGCAATCGACAGGGCGCTTGGCAAGGCGTCGAAGTGGCTGGAACGTGGGGAGGAAGTAAAGACTTAGGATGGATCGTCCATGCGATATGGCTCCACCGGAAGCCGCTCTTTGGAAACGCGTTTAGCGAATTTGGGCTTGGATTGGGATGGGCAACCTCTCCCTTCGACCCCTTGGAAGCGCCTCGTTCATTTGCCTTGGGATCTCATGTCAATGCCGTCTTGAGGGCAAACATTGGATATCATTGGGACATCCGTCATTTCGGACGCCTGCAGTTTGCCGGGGGACTCACCCATTTCAGCAATGGTGCCGTAGCACTTCCCAATCTTGGAATCAATCTGATCGGTGTCCACCTCTCCGTTATTCCTTCTAAAGACCAGTATCAACCGACACTGAAAAAACTTGACGGGTTACCCGAAAAATGGCTCAGTCAAGGATGGCACTACGAGACGACAGTGCGGATGGGAATCCGAGATATAGGTTTGCCGGGGGGAGTCCTTCACCCGACGAGTACCTGGATGAATACCGTTCATTATCGGCATCGAAAAGAACAAAACTGGAGCGCGACAGCAGCCGTAGACCTCGGATTAAACCAAAGTCTAAGAGTAAACGGCGAACCTGAAGCCATATCCAATCCATCAAAAAGAATTCAAACAGCTCTTTTAATCGGAGCACGATGTCATTATGGCCGCACAGCGCTGACACTCATGCAGGGATGGATGATGAGCCATACAGATTCTGAATTGGGGACACGTCACTTGCATACTGCACTTCAACATGCACTCACACCTTCTTGGGGTATCGAGCTGGGACTGCGCTCTTTTCGATTGCGCGCGGACAGTCCCTTTTTAGGTGTCGTCTGGAGTCCAACTGCGTCTAACTAATTGCCCCCTTTTATTGACTGACTTCTTGCGGCAACGCATTAATTATGGGCAGACAATGCCGTATGCCGCCAAAAACATCAGTAAATCCGTTGATGTCACTTGGCCATCAGCGTTGATGTCTTCTGGACAGGAATTCTCCAAGCTCAGCTCGCAAGAACCGTCGTCCCACACCGCTTCGGCATCATAATTAGCAGCGTCTGACCACGTACAACCGGCACATGATTCCACTTCGCACGAACCATCATCAACTCCAGCATCAGGATTATAGTTGCACGCAAATGAATACGTGCAGCCCCCTATGGTTCCTTCAGGAGTGCTCCATTGACCAAACAAACCAAGTTGTTCCATGTACGTCCAACACGTGAGCCAATTGGATTGATCCGGTGAAAATGCACCGATGTAATTGACCGGAACAAACCAAGCATTTGATGGCAAGTAAACCGAATCTATGATCAACGAATCATGTGTTGGCGTCAAATCAATGGGGTCTGTCACAAATCCTGATTCCGTCGCAAACACAAAGTCACAGCCGGGGTCTTCTGCGGCATTATTGTTCGCGACAAAGTGAGCTTCAACCTCTTCTTGTCCATTCCAAACAAACCCTTCATTGTACCAGATCATTTCAGATAGGGCTGAGCTATCCCCGATGTTCCAAAACCGATTGTTTTCAATGAGCGTTTCTCCAAATAGCAACAGTTCCCAAGCATCACATGGATCTTCATCTTCAAAATCAATTCCAAGCGCAAAATTAAGAAACAAGCTGTTGTGCAGGCGCACACCTGCTCCGTTGTGCAGTCTGATGGCCGTAGCTTCTCCACGTCCGACATAGGTTTGATTGTAAAGCAACGGATTGGAAAACGGCATGAACGTCATGTCCACGTCGAATTCTTCATAATCGTCTCCTTCGTAATCGCCCGCCATTTCTCCTGCACCATTAAGTTCATCGGTAATGACAAAAATGAATTGGCCGTTTCCTTGCCATCCCTGATCGTATTCCAAACCATCTTCTTCATTGAAAGCAATGCCGAGGTGGCGCACATTCACGGTACCTCCAAAAATTTGAATACCATCATCGCCACTCGCTACAGCTTCGATGTAATCCACTGTAGTAGCACTTCCCACGCCACACAGCGTAAATGCATTGGTCTCTAAACCATTTCCAAATTGGCTGATGCCTCGCGAAGTAGAACCATGGCGAATGCTCAAAAACTTCAGAACTCCAGAAGAGCCATCAGGATCCGTTCCATTGCCATAGACATGTCTGCTTTGACCTGACCAATCTTCAATGCCCTCGACTGTATCATCACCGTCATATGTATTCAACGTCCCATGGCCACAAACAATCAAACCGCCCCATTTTCCTCGGAGGTCATATCCCGAACTTCCGTCCATGGGATCCCCTTCGTATGTGAAAATGATGGGGCAATTGGATGTGCCTTCCGCTTGAATTTCCGCTCCTGCTGCAACAACCAAACTCCCCGCTTCTTGATCAAATATGTAGTCTTCTCTCAAAGACGGATTGCCGTTTGGCAACGTATACGTCAACGTGTCTATCGCAAGTCCTTCCCGCCCCATGATGACCGTCCCTGGGTCAATGATCAATACATCGCCAGCATTGACAAAAACGGTTTCTATTAAAACATAGATACTATCACACGTCCAATGCACCGTCCCCGTGCCCAATCCATCTGCATCATCCACATACGTTAACGGTCGATCGTCCATGGGTGGACATTCACAGGGGTCCAACTGCGCCCATAAGGAAGCAGGCAAAATGTAGCCCATGATGAACACCAATCGAATAACTACATGCCACATAATCCCTTGTTAAGCATTTAAAATACGAAATTTTAACGGCAATTCCTTGTGTTTAGGCGCATATACTTGATGCAAAGCGCTAAATTTACCTTCATGGAATGGAACGTAGTCTTACTTGCTATCGCATTAATAGCCATTGGTTTTGCTGGGATATCCATCAAGCTTCTGGTGAAGAAAGATGGAGAGTTTGCCGGAACTTGTGCCAGTTCCAATCCCCTTCTGAAAGACGAATCCGGGACGTGTTCCATTTGTGGATCCCGCCCTCAAGATGTCTGTTTGAGTGAGAACCCTGCAGACAGTCCTCCTCAAAGTTGATCTTCTGGGAGCAAGGCTTGATTCCAACCTTCCGTTTCCCAGTACACGTGTGTGTCGTTTTCTGCAGCTGAAATAAAGTAAGCTTCAATCGCTTCCTCAGGATGGTTGTCTCGGTATTCCTTGATGAATGACCTTCCACGATCCGGGCCCCATACCATGCACGCTGTTGCCAAAGCGTCTGCTGTAGAGGCATCCACCGCTTTGATCGTAACACTCAACAAACCATGCGTTACAGGGTACCCCGTAAAAGGGCTTATGGTGTGAGAGCGTTTGACTCCATCGACTTCATGAAATTTTCGGTAGTTCCCACTGGTGCAGATGGCCGCGTCCTGCACATTTACAACCACCTGTAAAGGACGTTCTCCCCAAGCAGCGTCCACGGGACGATCGATGGCAATCCGCCAGGGTTTGCCATCGTTGCGGACTCCCATGCACTTGACCTCTCCCCCTACTTCAACCATATAATTAGATACTCCGTTTTCCATGAGCGCATCCCCGAGCAAATCCACGGTAAGTCCTTGGGCTATGGCATTGAAATCGACGGAGGTTTCAAGGTCTCCCTTCCGAACATGTGTTCGCTTATAGATCCTGCCTTCCTCAACTTCATCCAAGTCTATACGATCCGTTGTCATACCGACATGCACTAATATTTCCTCCACATCTTCTCGTGCAACGGAGGTCCTGTTCTGCAATCCAAACCCCCACAGTTCCACCAAAGGATGAACAGTCGGGTCAAAAGCCCCTTCCGAAGCAGAATGCATCTCCAAACACTTGTCCCATAGGACCGACCACAAACGATTTGAATCATCAAATGAAAAAACCGTTTGATCGCTCTTAAAAGCATTCACCGCATTGATGCGGGAGTCCGGTCGCCATAAATTGAATTCGACGTCGACTTGCTCCAACACCTCCTCAATGACCCGCTGGTCCACAGAGTCCGCTCCGTGGTATTTGATAACATAGGTTGTTCCCTGAGTGTCCCCTTGATGCACGATGTTATTCTTCGCAATCACCCTCTCTTCAGAAGAACCACAACCACAAACAACAACAAAGGCCCACCCGAAAAGGAAGGCCTTGTTGAAGCGGGCGAAAAATATCATCTTACCCACCAAAATCGTCAAAGCTGACATTCTCTTCAGGGACTCCCCAATCGTCACACATCTTGAGAACCGCTTGGTTCATCAATGGTGGGCCACAGAAATAAAATTCAATATCCTCTGGAGAATCGTGGTGATTGAGTTGATGTTCGATAACGGCATTGTGCACGAAGCCCAAAAAGCCATCTCCTTCATCTGATACGTCCTTCTTGACTTTCCAGTCGTCTTCGTCTGAAGGCTCTGACAACACGACATGAAAATCAAAGTTTGGAAATTCCGATGCAATCTTATTGAAATCATCCAAGTAGAATAACTCACGCTTGGAGCGACCTCCATACCAAAACGTCACCTTCCGATCCGTCTTTACGGTATGGAAGAGGTGAAACAAATGCGATCGCATTGGCGCCATGCCAGCACCGCCTCCGATGTAAATCATTTCAGAGCCAGTCTCCTTAATGAAGAATTCACCGTAAGGTCCTGAGATGGTCACTTTATCACCCTCTTTTTGTCCAAAAACAAAAGATGAACACACACCAGGATTGACTTGCATCCACGCATTTCGAACACGATCCCAAGGCGGAGTGGCGATCCGGATATTCAACATAACGATGTTTCCTTCAGCCGGGTGGTTTGCCATAGAATAGGCCCGCACAATCGGTTCAGCATTCTTCATTTGCAAATCCCACAATCCAAACTTATCCCACTCATTTTGGAATGTCTTAGGGTCCTTGTGGTGATCTGGATGAGCTGTTACATCCATGGTCTTAAAATCAACGACCGTCTCAGGCACATCGATTTGAATATACCCTCCTGCCTCAAACTCCAAGTGCTCTCCATCAGGAAGTCGGACTACATATTCCTTGATGAAAGAAGCCACATTGTAGTTGGAAACTACCTCGCACTCCCACTTCTTGATGCCAAAAACCTCCTCAGGCACACGGATTTCCATGTCCTCTTTGACCTTGACTTGGCATCCCAGCCTCCAGTTGTTCTGGATTTCTTTACGACTAAAATGTGGCTCCTCTGTTGGGAGAATGCTTCCTCCTCCGCTGTCAACTTGGCATCGGCATTGAACACAAGTACCTCCACCTCCGCAAGCGGATGGCAAGAAAACACCATTGTTACCGAGTGTTGTAAGCAACGTACTCCCTCCACCGACTTGCAGTGTTCGTTCGCCGTTGATGACAATGCTAACATCACCGCTTGGTGAAAGCTTCGCTTTCGCAAAAAGAAGAAGTCCTACTAGAAGCAGAATAACTGCTAAAAAGAACGCTATGGTCAATACTATCGTCGTTGCCATCTCAATCAGATTTCAATGCCCATGAAACTCATGAAGGCAATGCCCATGAGTCCGGTGATGATAAACGTAATGCCCAA
>JAPKAW010000015.1 GCA_028825055.1 Flavobacteriales bacterium
GTTTTCAGCGGAACGGTAAGCAGTTTGTTCACCATTCCCGGCGCTGGTCAAACCCTGATTTTATCGCACGGTGCATTCCGCACTGTTTACAGCAATTTGGAACAGGTTGCTCTGAAAAAAGGAGATCGAATTGAAGTCGGTGAACGCATCGGCTCAGTAAAGGCATCGGCCACCCGATCCGCTCTTCATTTCGAAGTCTGGGCAATTCAAGGAACGGCTCAAGCGCCCCAAAACCCTGACGCTTGGTTAATCAAGAATTAATTGACTCCGTTGTAAAAGTCCCTCGTTCATGCGATTGGATGGCGGTAAGACAATATCGATTTTTGTGTGTACCATTGACCCCAAGTGTTTTCCCATGCAAATGAAATCTTACCTCCGTTTTTTAACCCTGTTTTTTGCCGCCACTTTGGGCTTGGTGGGTTGTGGCCCTGCTGCTGACAAATCAGAGAAGAAAACCCGTATTATTTGCACTACGGGAATGGTCTCAGACTTAGTAAAACAAGTAGTCGGCAATGATGCCGTGGTAAACCATGTCATCCCATCGGGCCTTGATCCACACACTTACAAACCCACACCACAAGACGTTTCGGAAATCATGTCTGCAGACATTGTGGTTTACAGTGGCATTGGCCTTGAAGCGAAGCTCGAAGAAATATTAGATAATTACGGCAAGCAGGAGGGCCATACGGTGTTTTCGTTAGGAGCAGCGCTTCCTGACTCCGCTCTCATTTATGTCGAAAATGGACATTCGGTTGACCCCCATTTCTGGTTTGACCTTGAACTCTGGTCGTTGGCCACGACGCAAGTTGAAATGCAACTCTCAGAGCAAATGCCTGACTTTCAGGCGGTTTTTAAAGAGAGAGCGCGTCAATACAAGGATTCCCTTCAAGATTTAAAGGGTTGGGCCCAAACTCAATTGAGCCAAATTCCCGCAGATCAAAGGGTCTTGGTGACAGTTCACGATGCCTTCTCATACTTTGGACAAAGCTTTGAAATAGAAGTTCGCGGATTGCTTGGAATCTCTCCTGAGTTAGATGCAGGGGTTCAAGATGTCTCCTCTTTGGTGGATTTTTTAGTTGAAAATGAAATCCGCGCTGTTTTCGTGGAAGAGTCCTTGCCCACTCGAACCATGGAAGCTGTGGTTGCTGGCTGTCAAACTTACGGACACAAGGTTCTATTGGGAGAAAAACTCTATGCGGACAACGTCGGGGCTGAAGGAACCCCCCAAGACACTTATATTGGTATGGTAAAGCACAACATTCAAACCATCGTAAGCGCACTTAAATGATACATAAAGGACCAAGCTTCGAGGTCCAACACCTTTCCCTTTCTTACGGAGATAAGGACGCGATTACGGACATAAACTTTTCGCTGCCTTCCGGCAAAATTATAGGCATTATGGGGCCCAACGGAAGCGGAAAAACCACGCTTCTCAAGTGCATGACGGGGCTTTTAAAGCCAAGCACTGGTGAGATTTTAGCCTTTGGAGAACCTTTATCTGCCCAGCGAACCAAAATCAGCTATATCCCTCAAAAAGATCAAGTCGATTGGGATTTCCCAATGTCCATTCGGGATCTAGTTCACATGTCTTTGTTTCCGCATTTACGCTGGTATGAACGTATTTCGAATGAGCTTGTAAAAATCGCTGATGAAGCGATTGAGTCCATGGGACTCACTGATATCCAAGACACCCAGATCGGTGAATTGTCAGGCGGTCAGCAGCAAAGAGCATTCATTGCTCGCGCTTTGGCCTCTGATGCCAACATTCTACTTTTGGATGAACCCTTTACGGGAGTTGATGCCAAGACCACGGACGATTTGATTCGCATCTTTCAATCGCTCAAGAATGAAGGAAAAACAGTCGTGCTCGTGCACCACGACCTCGCAAATGCGAAATCTTTTTTGGATCACGTAGTTTTACTCAAACGAACATTGCTGAAGTCCGGCATGGCAAATGAAGTCCTCAGCTCTCCGGAGCTTGTTAAGGCGTACGGTTTCTCATTCCAGCCGTGCCGAAATTAAACGGTCAATTTTCGAAACAACTCTCCTTCCAAAGCCATGAGTTTTTTACTCAATCCTGTTTTTCTTTTGGTTTTGTTGGGGGTGGCTTTGGTCACCACCTCTGCTTCGGCAATTGGGTGTTTTCTGTATGTCCAACGAAATGCTCTGTTAGGAGAAACGCTGGCACACGGATGCTTGCCCGGAATCTATTGTGCCTTTCTGATTGGAGGTACCCGAAATTTATTGTGGCTCACATTGGGGGCGACATTAAGCGGCTTGGTGTCGTCACTCCTTGTCGATTTAATCGTCTCCAAGACTCGAGTTAGTCGTGACGCCGGAATGGCGGTTGTGCTCAGTTCAATGTTTGGATTAGGGGTCGTCTTGCTTAGTTTTATCCAACAAGCGGACCTCCCTAATCAAAATGGTCTAGAAGATCTCTTTTTTGGAAATGCAGCGGCGATGTCTAAAAGTGACGTCATCACCATCGCCACTTTAAGCGCATTCGTCTGGATGACTCTTTTCGTATTCTTCCGAAAGATTCAACTCGTATTATTTGATCCTGATTTCGCGGAAATTCAGGGCGTTTCACCGACAGTTTTTCGCGCGCTTATCTCCACTCTTGCCGCGGTTTCAGTGGCCATTGGAATTCAAACGGCTGGTGCCATTCTTATGGCAGCTTTGCTCATTGCTCCCGCGGCTACTGCCCGGCTTTGGACCAATCGTCTTGGCCCGATGGTTTTGCTTTCAATCGTCTTCGGTTTGATTGGAGGAGGGCTGGGAACTTTATGCTCCTCTGCTGCCCCTAAAATGCCCACCGGACCCTGGGTCGTCGTTTGTATGACAGGGTTATTTGGCATTTCCGTTTTATTGAGTCGGATCTCCCGTTGGAAGGCGCGTTTAAAGAGCAGGATATGATTGCTTTCTATATCATCCTTGTCGCTAGTCTCGTAGCCATAAATGGGGCGGTTTTAGGGTCTTTTATGATGCTCCGCCGCATGTCAATGATGTGCGATGCCATTGTTCATGCAGTTTTACCGGGTCTTGTTATTGCATATTTAATTACAACTTCAAGAGGCTCAATAGCTATGATGGCAGGAGCCATTGGAAGCGGGATTTTAGCTACGGCCATCATTGAATACGTTCAATTTAAAATCCGAATCTCTTCTGAAGCATCGATTGGGTTGACCTTTACAACCCTTTTTTCCATTGGGATTATCCTGTTGGCACGGTTCGCTGGGCAGGTAGAGCTAGACCAAGATTGTGTTCTATTTGGAGAGCTTGCATATGTCCCTCTAGATCTGTGGATTACAGATGGTGGCACAAATATGGGGCCCTACCCCGTTTGGAGTCTTGGCCTTCTCACTCTTGCAGTCCTGGTCTTTACCCTCATTGGTTTTCGCCCTTTATTACTCGCCACATTTGATTCGCAATTTGCCGAACAATCCGGAACCCAAGTGCGCCTCTGGCACTATGCACTGATGCTAATGGTTTCATTATTCACGGTCACCTCTTTTCATTCGGTTGGCGCGGTAATGGTGATGGGATTTTTCATTCTCCCCCCAGCAACGGCCTACCTCCTTTCAAAAAATGTTAAGTCGTTGATCGCTTTGGCCTGCGTAATAGGGGTTGCTTGCGTGATACTCGGATACTTTCTAGCTTTTTATTTTAATGTATCAATTGCGGGAGCAATTATCGTGCTAAATGGCTTCACCTTCGGAATTACAGCCATTTCGCAGTCATTCAAAAGAATTCGTTTAAAAACCGCTTCATGATTTTAAACATCTCCCTTAGCCGCATTCTCGCATTAGTCATTTTTCTTTATTCAGGGGCATCGGTCTCTGCACAACTTATTTTTTCCCCAAATGCAGAGCCCATAGACTTGGCGGATGAATCCTACGGAAACAAAGCCATTCGTATGGTTGTCAATACTGCTGGAGAGCCTGTGGTTTCATTTGGTGCAAGCGGAAATCTTTTTGTATCAAAATGGAGCAACGAGGACGGCGCGTTCGGCACACCGATTGCCATTGATCCAAGCGAGGATATTTACATGTCCGATGCAGAGGGACCAAGGATGGCAGCCCAAGGCGATTTTCTCGTCATCACCTACCAAATCTCAGGCAACTGGACAGCGGGCGCCCGTAGCGTTCAGTCTTGGGATGGAGGCGCCTCTTGGAGCGAGCCCACTGGTATGGTTTCGAATGTTTCGGAAGATCATTTCATGCCTTGCGTAGCGATTGATGACGAAGGCAACCCTTTTGCAGGGGTCAAAGTGGGCAACAATACGGACAATATCTTCGAGGGGATTCTACGTTCAGCGGATAGCGGACAAACTTGGCTTCCAGCTGTGAATGCAAGTGACGTGGCAGATGGAGAGTCCGTTTGCGAATGCTGTCCATCTCAACCTTTTTGGGCCAACAACCGGTACTACGATTTGGTTCGAAATAACAATGAGAACGTGAGGGACTTTTGGCTCCTAAGCTCATCCAACGGAGAGATCTGGGATGCCGCAATCGACGTTGACCCCTTGGATTGGCAGTTAAATTCTTGTCCAGAAAGTGGCGCCACTGTCACCGGTCCCGTTCAAGCGTCTGAATGGATTACCGCATTCATGTCAGCGGGCGGGCCCTCAGGACAATCTAGAGTGTATGTAAGTGCCCTCGATTTAAACGCAAACAATGGCCAAGGCGAGTGGATTTCCACTCAGGCCGTAACCAACAGTCAATTTGAAAGTGCGACTCAGAATAATCCGGTTTTATCGCAATGGGAAGGAGCCGATGGCCATAAAATACTCGCCTTGGCTTGGGAACAGAATTCCGGCGGTTACGATATCCAGCTAACCATCAGCAATGGAACCAATTGGTCGTTTACAGATTTGGCTCAAAACATTACCGGTGAATGGTCAGGCCAACACCGCAGGCCTGTTGTCGCATTTTCAACGAATAGCGATGGCACTCCACTGCTTCACCTCGCCTGGCAGAAAAGCTCTTCGGGAACCGTCCGCTATTTAACGGGCACCATCGAATCCACTTCAAACATCGTGCAGGCCGTTAACCCCGATCCCCTCGTGATTGAAAACGCATTCGGAACAATCCTAGACACCAAAGGTAACTGGGATGGAAGTCTCTGGGGCCTTTGGACCGCTGAAGGACGCTTGCTTGATTCGGGTCGAGTGATGTCCGGAGAAGTTCTCCATTTCCCAAACCACACTCGACCAGCACACGCCATCCTGAGTTTGGAGAGTACGGCCGGAATCCGATGGGCGAAGCACCTTTTCCACGAATAATTTTTCCACTCCAGTCCTTGGGCTCAACTCCAGAAGAGCCCGTACAGGACAGTCAAAATAAGCATAACGGCAAATGCACCGATGTTGAAGATGGGGCCCGTTCTAAATGTGCTTCGCGAAATAGAGATTCCTTTGGCATCGTCTTCGCCTCTGTTTTCAAACCAACTCACCCCAGCAATCACGGCCATGGTAAGCAATGCCGTATATCCCATCTGATGGAGGAACGGCAAGTCCACAAACACGGCACTATCCGACCAACCTTTAGGAGCCACTTTGAAGTACATGGCGATCGGAATAGACACCAAGGCCCCTGTGATTGCCCCCTGGTTCGTGGTTTTCTTCCAGAATAAACCCAATATAAATACCGCCAAAATACCCGGACTAACCACTCCTGTGTACTCCTGTATAAATTGGAAAGCCTGCTCAATCCCTCCCAATAAAGGAGCCATGATACTGGCAATAATTAACGCCACGACAGCGCTAATTCGGCCCATTCGCACCGTTGCACGGTCCCCCGCTTCTGGACGGATGTACTGTTTGTAAATATCCATCGTAAATATGGTCGCTGTCGAATTCAACATCGATGCCAAGGATGAAACAATAGCCGCTGTTAGCGCGGCAAAGGCCAGCCCTTTCAATCCGGTGGGAAGGAATTGCAACAACCACGGGTAAGCCTTATCGGCTTGGTCCGATGTTGGTATATTCAGTTGACCTGCCGCCCCCAAACGGGCCATAATCTCCGGGTCATTGATCATGACAAATGCCGCAATGCCCGGAATCACAACAATCAAAGGGAGAAACAACTTGAGAATCGCTGCAAATAAAATTCCGTTTTGCGCTTCTTTCAATGACTTGGCTGCCAACGTCCGTTGGATGATATACTGGTTGAAACCCCAGTAATACAAGTTTGCCACCCACATGCCGCCTACCAGCACGCCAATGCCCGGAAGGTTATCGTATTCCGGATTGTCTTTATCCAAGATCATCGCAAATTTATCAGGAGCGGCATCCATAATCGCAGAGAGTCCGGCGAACATCCCTTGACCGCCTGATACGGTATCCAATGCGATATACGTCGTGACCATGCCCCCAAAAATCAAGAACACCACTTGAATGACATCGGTCCAAGAAACAGCAGACAGTCCTCCATATAGCGAGTACGCTACGGCAAACAAGGCCAACCCCAAGACACCATAATGCATCGGTACACCCATAATCGTCTCCAAAGCCAATGACCCCAAGTAGAGCACTGAAGCTAGATTCACAAAGACATACAAGGCAATCCAAAACACCGCCAAGATGGTCTTGAGGTTAGTGGAATACCGTTGTTCCACAAATTCCGGGATCGTATACAAGCCCTTCTCTATGAAGATGGGCAAGAAATACTTTCCGACGATGATCAAGGTCAAGGCTGCCATCCATTCGTAGGAAGCGATGGCCAAACCAAGTGTAAAACCTGACCCCGACATTCCGATGAACTGCTCTGCAGAAATATTGGCGGCGATCAACGACGCACCAATCGCCCACCAAGGAAGTGATTTGCTCGCTAAGAAATAATCCTCTGCGCTCTTTTCCTTTCCGTCCTTATTGCGGGAAACCCACAACCCGACACCCAGAATAAGAATGGCGTAAATAATAAATACCGCGTAGTCTGCGAAGGCAAATGTTCCCGTCATCGCTAATCAATTTATGGTGTGTAAAATACACTTTATCCTTGATTACCAATGGCCGATGGGTTCAGCATTTTGATCGAAAAAAACCCCCACTACATCCAATGCTTTGGACGACGCGGGGGTCTTGAGGGGTGTGGGCAATACAGAATTCGAATCTGTGACCTCTACAATGTCAATGTAGCGCTCTAACCAACTGAGCTAAATGCCCTCATTGCTGCCTTCTGCACCTTCTTAAGGTGTTGTCGGCGGACAGCAAAGATACATAAACTTCTGAGTTCTCTTTGCCTCCAATCCGCTAATGAAAGGCTTCGTACATTTACCACAGCAAACATTGATTACATGCAAATTCCTGTCGTTCGTTTCAGCCGTGATACCTCCGCTTTTAGCAAGACCTTGAAGGCCCGCGTCGATGCTTATTTTGAAGAATCTGGGCGCTCGCGTAAGGGAGATTGGCGATTGCACGTCAAGAGCGCCTCTATGATTGCGCTTTACTTTGTGCCCTGGGCATTGTTTTCATTTGGGAGCATCGGTGGTGGTATGTGGTTTTGGATTGCCCAGATTGCGATGGGTTTTGGATTGGCTGGGATTGGGCTGAATGTGATGCACGATGCCAATCACGGGGCCTACAGTCAAAGCAAAAAGGTCAACAATGTTGTTGGCCGGATATTGGACCTTGTCGGCGGAAGTGCTCCTTTGTGGCGCATCCAACACAACGTATTGCACCACTCCTTTACCAACATTAGTGGTTTGGATGAAGATATTGCCACCCCAGGGTTTTTGCGCTTTACGCCCGATAGGCCTCTGAAGAAGATTCACAAGCTCCAATTCATTTACGCCTGGTTTTTCTATTGCATTATGACTTTGTTCTGGATGACAGCTAAGGACTGGATTGCTCTCTATCGTTACAAAAGCAAGGACCTCATTAAATCTGTTGGGACTACTTTCCGAAGACTCTTCAGTGAATTATTGATTGCTAAAATCTTTTACTACACCTATATCCTGGTGATTCCAGCGGTGTTTAGCGGATTGTCGATTGGTCAGGTCCTGCTTGGATGGATGGTCATGCACGCAGTCACAGGGCTGATCCTCACATCAATTTTTCAGCCAGCTCACGTGCTTGAAGACCTGCAATTCGTGGAAGCTCAAGCGGGCGCACAAATGGAAGCAGACCCGTTGTCTCACCAATTAAAAACTACAGCCAATTTTGGAACGGGTTCGAAACTCTTTACGTGGATGTGTGGAGGACTCAACCACCAAATTGAGCACCACCTGTTCCCTCAGATTTCACACATTCACTTTAGCGCTCTAGCGCCCATCGTGAAGAAGACTGCAGAAGAATTTGGCCTGCCTTACCGCTCTTCCACCACGTTTGCTGGAGCGCTTGCGCTTCACACGAAAATGTTGTGGCATTTGGGACGTAAGCAGCGTCTGGCGTAATTCCTGACGAAAAGAGCTGTTAACCTCTCTTTTCTGGCGAGATACTTCGTCTTTTTTGATATCTTGGAAGTGAATCAAATTGCTTTCATGATGCGCATTCCCGCTTTAATATTCGGCTTTTGCTTGGTCGTTTCAGTCTGTAACGCCCAAGGGGTTGCGCCGACCGTGACTCAGTCCAATACCGCTCCTACGCACCGCACGTGTGCGTCTCATGACAAGTATGTCGAGATGATGGGCGGAACAAAGTTCTCTGAAATGCGCACACGCATTGAGCAACAGACCCAGCGTTGGGAGTCTCAGTCGGATGAACAACGCTCAAATCAAGTCAATACAGTCGTGACCATTCCTGTGGTTTTCCACGTGCTTTATGCCAACGGTACACAAAATATCAGCGACGCACAAATCATGTCGCAGTTACAAATCCTGAATGACGACTTCCGACGCCTCAACAACGATGCTGACAACACCTGGTCTCAAGCCGCTGATTCAGAAGTGGAATTTTGTTTGGCAACGAATGATCCACAAGGAAGCCCCACGGATGGAATACTTCGTGTCTCCACCTCCGTATCATCCTTCGGAACATCAGATAATGTGAAGTTCTCGAATTCAGGAGGCTCTGATGCCTGGCCAGCGGGATCGTATTTGAACTTTTGGGTTTGCAATGTCGGCGGAGGTATTTTGGGCTATGCGCAATTTCCTGGCGGATCCGCATCGACCGACGGAGTCGTCTGCGATTACCGTTACGTGGGCAATGTGGGGACCGCGACAGCGCCCTTCGACATGGGACGCACTGCTACGCATGAGGTGGGCCATTGGCTAAACCTCTACCACATCTGGGGCGATGGTAACTGCAATCAAGACGATCAGGTGGCCGACACGCCAAATTCAGATGCCGCCAACTTTGGCTGTGCTACAGGTCATCAGAGCTGCAGCAGCACGGACATGGTGCAGAACTACATGGACTATTCGGATGATGCCTGCATGAACCTCTTCACATCAGGACAGAAATCGCGCATGCAAGCGCTGGTTGCCCCGGGAGGCTTCCGAGCGAGCTTAGCAACTTCTGACGGATGCGCTCCAGCGTGTACGACGGGATGCGGCTGCACCGATTCCACAGCCTGCAATTACGACAGCGACGCGACGGAAGACGATGGAAGCTGTGATTTCAGTTGTCAGGGCTGTACCGATGCGGAAGCGTGCAACTACGATGTCGACGCTACGGTGGATGATGGATCGTGTATTGGGAACGGAACGAATGTCACGATGACAATCTTAACCGATAATTACCCCGGAGAAACAACCTGGAACCTCCAAGATGCAACAGGAACAGTTGTTCTCTCCGGTGGACCTTACAGCTCAACAGGCACAATCTATACGAGCTCTATATGTCTCTCTGACGGATGCTACTCACTTCAAATACTCGATAGTGCCAATGATGGGCTATGCTGCGCGTATGGTTCAGGTAGCTACTCCCTCGCGGGATCAGATGGGGTTGTTTACGCATCGGGCGCAGATTTCGACTCAATAGACACGACTGAATTTTGCATAGAATCGGGGGAACCACTTGAAGGGTGCACCGATTCAACCGCCTGCAATTACAACGCTATTGCCACCGTCAATGACAACTCGTGCCTTCTCGCCACTGGATGCGACACGTGTTCCGGGGCGACTGACGGCTCCGGTTCGATAGTCGACGGTGACGTCGACAACGATGGGATTTGCAACGCAGATGAAATCACAGGCTGCCAAGACGCTTTGGCGTGCAATTACGATGCGGATGCCACGGATGAAGGAGACTGCATTTACCCGATGGCCGATTTCGACTGCGATGGCAACGCCTTGGGTTGCGCCGAAGACATCAACAACAACGGCACTGTGGAGGTGTCAGACTTGTTGATTTTACTTGGTGATTTTGGCTGCACCGCTGACTGCTCTGCCGCTGACATCAACGGCGATGGCTCAGTGACCGTTGCCGATATGCTGTTGTTCCTCTCTATGTTTGGGGAGGACTGTTGAGGTTAACCGTGTTTCGTGAAGGTGCGCGCAATTCGAACCCTTACCAACTGCTAACAATCGAGCTTTTTTTCGCAGTAACCTCATTCAATACTGCAAGGCTTTCGTTTGATTACTAAGTAGTGTATGGAACATGCCGTTTTGTCCTCAGCAATTGAACATCCGGCCTAATTGTACCATAAAGCGGATCTTGCCTATAATTACCTGTAAAAATGGACCCTGTAGCGGTCAATTTTGATCAGAACAATGCCTTCGTTAGTTCCTCGCTTCTTCGGCAACCAACTCAAGCTGTCTTCTGCGACTGAGCGTAAACCCTCCAAATACAGCTCCCCCTATCAGCAAGAACCAAACCTCGCTGTCAATAGGTACGCACGACAAATCGCATCCCCCTGTCGCAGCGTAATCCGGATCCCAATTGTAACAAGTCGCATTGCACGCCTCCGGATTTGTACAACAACCGCTTCCTTGGCCGCACGGGTACTCATCTCCATCCTCCACATAACCGCCATTTCCCACACACTGGGCGAAGCCCCCTATTGGGATCAGCATGACTGCGAGCATCAACAAAACTTGACTAAATCGCTTCATTCTTTTCGTTTCCATTTTAGCAAGAGAGGCATTCTTAACCCTTCATCTAAAATTACGCTTGGATCAAGGGGCCTTCCTAACTTGTCTTGACGTCATCAAGAGAATACTGCCGTATCTTCAAATATCCCCGCACTGAAAAACGTAAAATACTGTTTTTCAGTCTGTTAAATAAGTCAGTATCGAGACTAACGCTCTCAATAAAGACGGGGACATACAAGAAAAAACGCCGTGAATATAGTGACAGCACGCTCTTGACATGGGGTTAAACCATGTTTTCAACGCCACCTCATATTCCAGAAAGTGTCCGTCAAAATCCCAGAATTTTATTCAAAGTGATCAAAAAAATCGACGAATTGACATGTCGTATTACTGGTTATTCACCCTTGACTTGAATCGATCGCCCTTCAAATAGCGAAATAAAAGATTCAAACAACGCTGTGTTCAACAGTGTCATGCAAAAACAATCCGAGCCCAGCCTGTCGGCGATGATGTGGTGACTCTTTAGTTCAAGAACAATTGGCCCCCGACTGTTGATTGCTTCGCATGGGGTAAACAAACCCATGAGTACGTTCCACGGGAGAAGAGAGAAGCGTCAACCAGTTCAGTATTGCCATCCACTTCGGAAACAGTGCCTAACACGGTCAGGACATCGCCCACTTCAGGTTTACGGGCGCTGCTCCAATACAGAGGATTGGCTGGAATCTAGATTCCTTCGCCGTTGATGAAAATTCCGTTCCAAGCACCATAATCGTCTTGCAGGTAAAACGTATCCCCAAAATACTCGGTGACTTTTCCTGAAATCGTGACTTCCCCATTTTGAAAGGGAGATACATCGACCTCACCCTGAATATCTATTATCAGCGTGATTTGACTGAAGGCTGCCGTCGAAATCATAGCGATGAAAGCAGTGATTCGTCGAGATGTGTAGCGGTGATTCAAAAACGCAATGTACACTCCTGCAGTACATTACGTCTCAAATTGAATTTTCCCATCTTTGGGTGGTGAAGATGAATCAAATTGCATGGGTCGCCGCTGCCTTGTTTTCAGTGCTGCTCCTAACACCGATTGACGCTTTGGCTCAATGTGCGGAATGTGTGGCTGATCCGGCGTGCACTTCAACAGATGGGTTTCCCGCCATATGTCCGGCGACGTTAGCCGAAGGAGCCACTGGAGAATGGTATGAAGAGACCCTCACATTTTTTCTTCCCGAAGACATCGTCGATCCCGGATCAGGCGTGACAGCGTCACTCCTTTCCATTACCGTGACCTCCATCACAGGGACTCCTTTGGGGCTCCAAGTGGAATTAGACGATCCCGATGGCACGTATTTCCCGTCGAGCGGCCAGACCATTGGTTGCGCTACTGTTTGCGGAGAACCCTTACTTCCAGGCGTCTTTGAGATGATCATTAGCGTTTCTGCCGTCGCTTCTGCCTTTGGCATTGAACAAGTAGTCAATGAGAGTTTTTCCTACACCCTGATCATCAACCCAGGAGCAGGAGGAACATCCACCTTTGCGTACTCTGCTGCTGCAGGGTGCGACTCGCTTTGGGTGGACTTTTCAGCAGCTTTGAGCGGCTCAGGAGTTCAAACCACCTCCTATGCTTGGGTCTTTGGCAATGGAGAAACAGGGTCCTCCGCCACAGTCGATAGCGTCTTGTATTCTGAGACAGGGTCCTATACCGTTTCGTTGCAGACGATCATTTCAGAGTTGGTTTTGGAAGAGCTCATTCTCAATTCCACGGGCGAGGGTGGATGGGATGATTTTTTTACAGCTCCTGACCC
This sequence comes from Flavobacteriales bacterium, assembly GCA_028825055.1. Lineage (GTDB taxonomy): Bacteria > Bacteroidota > Bacteroidia > Flavobacteriales_D > Sanyastnellaceae > UA16. The sequence goes on from JAPKAW010000015.1 coordinate 12,779, forward strand.
CTATTTCGTGCTCACTGATGCAAACGGCACCGACGTGTACACGTCCAGTACGGCGGACGATTCCAACTCGAATACGTGGAGCGGTTTGAGCATCATTATGAGCAATCCGCCCTATACCATCGCGTTCTATGATGAAGATTTACTGGACGGCGACGACAACCTCGGTTCTACCTCCTTCTCACCGTCTGGCGCAGGTGGCATTCCTTTGAGCGCTGGACCGAGCAACGCGATTGCCAACATCGGTTCCAATGAATTGGTCAATGTTACAGACACCTTCGTTATTCAGGTCTTTGGAGCTCCCGAAGTCACTGTATTTCAAAGCGATGAAAGCACCTTGAATTGCTCTGATTCCACACTGAGCTTGTACACGTGGAACGCTCAAGGAACTCCGGTTGCTTCTGGAGTTGACTTTGACTACTCGCCCGATTCCAGTGGGTGGTATACGGTCGAAGGAATTTCACCCTCTGGTTGCAGTGCTGTCAGCGACTCCATCCTTTTTTGCCTTCCTGATGCCACGCTTCCCTTGGAATTGCTCATCCAAAACGACCTTCCACAATACCTTGAAACAAGCAGCGACGGACCGTTTTATATCTGGAGTGAAAACGGGGTTCCTAATGACACCCTTTATGGTCCAGAGAACGCCTTATTCTTCCCATCGGAAAGCGGATATTATCACGTTGCGAGTGCCGATGCGTTAGGGTGTTCTTTGGAGAGCGACTCCCTTTTGGTCTGTTGGCCCCTTGATTCCGTTTTGATCAGTCAAAATTCAGAAGGGACCCTCGTTCTGAATCAGGCTTATACCACCTACTCTTGGTTCGAAAACGGCTTGAATATCGAAGGGGCAACCGACAGCATTTTGATCAATCCCGGCGCCGGTATTTACGCTGTGGAAGTGAGCGATTTTTGGGCCTGTCCGACCCTCATGAGTGCCCAATGGACCTACGTTTCCGTATTGGAGTTCTCCCACTCCAGGCCCCCGCACATCTTCCCAAATCCGTTCCGTCAAACCCTTGTCATTGAAGCGCCATCCCCAAGCGGGTTATGGGATCTTTCGCTCATGGATTTAAATGGAAAAATGGCAGCATTCAAACCTGCCGTTGCCACTCCTTTTCACTGGTTTCTCGGCGATTTACCGCCCGGAATCTACCTCTTAAAATTGACAGAAATAGCTACGCAAGGAGGCTGCATTCTTCCTCCAGTTCGCGTCATCAAAACGCAATAAAATCAAGGGCTTAGCGACGGTCCAGGCTCCAACGACCCGGTCCCATCAGCATGATGGCCACCAGCGGGAAGAAAAAGAGCAGGGCGTGTTCCATTTCAGAAAGGCCTTCGCCCCAGTGAACCACAAATCCCGCCACTCCCATTGTAATGGCTGCTGGAACAGCCGCCCAGCGCGTTTTGAATCCGATTAAGATCAAAATAGGAGCAATGAACTCCCCGAGCACAGTTAGCATCAGGGATGGTGTTTCACCAATGCCCATAAAGTTGTAGAACTGAACTCCATCAACCGAAGTCAGTCCCGTAATCAGTTTGTTGAGTTTGCCCCAACCGTGTGGAATCAGCAGACCTGCTGTTCCAATGCGAAGGACAAGTAGGCCCCAATCATGCAAGGTTTTCATGCCACAAATGTACTGCGGTCAGCATAAAAAAAGCCCCTTCACGTTGAGCGAAGAGGCTTTCATAAAGTGGAGAGGACCGTGACCTCAAAGTCTCCGAATTACTCTTCGAGCAAGCCGTAAGCCGTCGCTAGATCCCCATATACTTGAGTCCAACGAATCTTGCCTTCAGCGTTGAAGTCGAAGGACTCGTACAACTTCACTTCAACTGTACGGGCTTCCGTGGAATCAGTGGCCGCCTTGGAAATCTCCCAACGGAAGTACCCGCGAACAGAGCCATCCGTCATTTTTGTGTTTGGATCCACTCCCGGCAACAAATTGGATTCAGTCACCATGCGGTAATCATACTGCGCCCATAGGTTTCGGTAACCGGCTGTGACCACGTCAAGAGTCAACGTATCTGCACTGCCAACGGCATTCCCACCCCAAATCGCATCGTCGCTAAAGTGGGTAAAGAAGTGTTCGTTTTCGGCCGTGAAGTCCGCAAATGCTTCGCTGACCGTTGCAGCGTTGGCGTCAAACGTCGCAGCTACGTTAGTATCTGGCTGGCAGCCTTGAGTCACGACCAACGCGACCAAAACGGCTCCTGTTAAACCCCCTGTCATTAAATGTTTCATGTATAAATCTGTTTGTGAATTACGCTTTTCGAGCCGAGGTCAAGGCAATGGCAATCAATACGAAGAACATGACCACGGGCGGTGTTGGAATCGGGTCGGTTCCCGTAACGCTTACAGCGATGATGGACCCCACAATACACGCTGCTGCCCCTACAAAACCATACAGCACCTTCTTGGCATCTGCGCCGGTCAATTCGCGGCATGATAAGAGGATAATCGCCATACCGATGGCCGAGGCGCCGATCATACGACGCAACAATCGAGCAATTTCATTGGCACGACCGTCTAGGTCGCTGAAAAGCTTGTCATTGATAAAGTCCGGGAAGAAGGCAAACACCAATCCTACCAACATGAGGACGGAAGGGATGACGGTCAGGGCTGTTCTTGGTTTCATAAGGAAGTCGTTTCTAACGTGAGATTTTAGGTCCGTTGGTGCTTCAACTGCGCATTTTGTCGGTCTCCATGGAGAAAACCGCAATCAAAAGAAGCTGGGAGAAAAACTTAACGTGTCCAACATCCAAAACCAGCATTTAAATATAAAGGATGAAATACGCCTATTTCCAACACTTTAGCACTATCGTTTTAACAATCACACTGGAGGTGTTTGAAAGTCGCTCTCCGTTGAGCCGAACAGTTGACAAACACACATGGTAGCCCCGCCGAGAATCGAACTCGGATCAAACGTTTAGGAAACGCTTATTCTATCCATTGAACTACGGGGCCATGCCTCTTGCCTTATTAGCATCTGGCGTGTCGCCTCCGCAGCAAGCGCCTTGAAGAGGAAGGAAAGAAGTGCGCCCAGTAGGACTTGAACCTACGACCAATGGATTATGAGTCCACTGCTCTAACCAACTGAGCTATGGGCGCGCTCTCGGCCGCAAAGGTAATTCGAGGAACGCGCACTGTTGCACATTTCCGAGTGCAATCTGCAATTAGGATCAATCAAGGACTTCAGAACACAAAACGCAAGCCCACGCCAACGTTCCAATTGTTCGTTCCTTCCACCTCAAAGTCTGCAATGTCAATGTCTCCCTCTCCATCTTTCCCGACAAAACGCAACAAGCTCACGTTTTTGTGCAGCTTACCAACACCGTAAAGCGAACGAAAGATTTTTACATCCATACCCCCACCGAGACGCAATCCAATGAGTGCCGCAGAATCAAACGAAACACTCCCGCCTGGTTCTGAAATATCGCTAAAGCTATACGAGTCTATGTTGAGCCCCCCTACGAGTCGAAAGTTCGCCTTTTTAGAAGCCGGAATTTGGTGCATTATTCCAAATGCAAATGAACTGGCCTCATCAATATATCCCGATGCTGTGTAGACGTCTGCATTGGTGGATGAGTTCATCGACACTACAACGTTACCCGGCATCGACTCCTCTCCATAAGATTCGATCGCCACAAAGCCCCGTGTTTCCAATCCGCCCATAATCACAGGAAAGTCAACTTGTAAGCCCCTGTAGTTTCCGGCGCTAAACTCAAATCCAATCACATCCTCCGTGACTGTAATTTCATTCAAATAATTTACACGTTGTTCATCTTTCATGAGCATCGCATATTGTCCAATTGACTTCGGCAACGAATCCACTTGATACATATTGGTGTATTGGGCTGGAAAACCGGAAACCTTGATGGTAATCTCTTGAACGACCTTGCGCTTCAATAGGCGTGTTGATTCAAATGTCGCGTCCACGATATATTCACACCCGTGCTCAACTTGGAACGCTGCAATCGCCTTTTGCTTCAAATCCGCCATCGGTAATTTCACATCACCTGAATACACGTATGACTTTCGATCTGCATCAATATCTAAGTCAGCTACAATAGGACGCATCACCATTCCGGTTGCATTGACTTCTGTGATGGCGTCGTGCGCATTCGTTTTACGAATTAACATCTCAGAGTTGCTGCACGAAGCGAGTAAAATGACTGCTGTTAAGGCTAAGGGAAATTGACCTTGCATAATTGCATTATTGATTGTTTCCCTACAAATAAATCACGAACCTCCCCAGCTTAAATCTATCGTTATTATTGTTTTTAACATCCCAAGGTGAATTCTGCCTTTAGATGAGGTGAATCCACCCTGCTCGCAAAGGGACTCTGCTCAATACTATCTCAACAAGTTGTTCGTCTCAATTTACCAACCCAATCCAATAGTGATTCCAAATCGCAGACCAACTGGCATTCGGGAACCAACAGTCCAAAAAGGATTCAACTTCGCGATATGCGAATATTCACTTTGCGCATAGCTCAAAATGCTTGACATGAACACAAGGCACACAAACGGTCGCTCCAGGACATTCTATATGGGTCGAATCTAAACAATAGTCCAGAGGCCCCGTCCCTGGCTGAAAACGTAGCATTTGGGGTTCAAGTCCGCGCCCATCACACCTCCGGAATGTCAAATTCCAACTGGCGCTTGGCCAAGTCGGCAGCAACGACGCGGATGGCGATCCGGTCGCCCATCGAGTAAGATTTTCCATAGCGCGCGCCGACCAGAGCTTGGATGTCTTCGTCATACACATAATGGTCATGCGGAAGGGCGTCCTTGGGGACAAAACCTTCGCATTTGTTTTCTTCGATCTCAACAAAAAGTCCTTTGGATACGACGCCGTTGACGATGCCGTAGAAGGTTTCACCGATGCGGGTCATGAGGAATTCGACCTGCTTGTATTTGATGGAGGCGCGTTCGGCTTCCGCCGCGCGCTTTTCCATGTTACCAGCGTGCTGGCACATGCCCATGAAGGAACCGGGGTCTGGAGATTGTGCGCCGTCAATGTAATGCTGTACCAACCGGTGGACCATTACATCCGGGTAGCGGCGAATGGGGCTAGTGAAGTGCGTGTAATACGGGAAGGCCAATCCATAGTGGCCGATGTTTTGCGTGCTGTACTCCGCCTTGGCCATGGACCGGATTGCCATGGTTTTGACAACGCTTTCGGCAGTGCTTCCGGCTGCAGATTGGAGCAGATGACGCAAGGCTGATTCCGCATTTTCACCGGTGATCTTGGGCATGTCGATGCCGAATTTCGCCACGAAGGTCCTTAACGTTCGAAGCTTCTCTGGATCGGGCCGGTCGTGGATTCGATAGACCGCCGTTCGGGAAGGTTTTTCGCCGCCGCCTTCTTTGGTCTTTGGATGGGCCAAAAAGCGGCTCACCCTTACATTGGCCAATAGCATGAAGTCTTCAATGAGCCGATTGGCTTCGAGCATGCGTTTGATCACCACACGCAACGGTTTGCCCGCTTCATCCAGTTCGAATTTAACTTCTTCCGTATTGAAGTCGATGCCGCCATCCTCAAATCGACGGGCGCGCAGTTTCACCGCGAGATCTTGCAACGTTCCGATTTCTTTGGCATAATCCCCCTCGCCTGATTCGATGCGGT
>JAPKAW010000201.1 GCA_028825055.1 Flavobacteriales bacterium
CCTTGTGACCCGTTACCGGTATAACCTACTGGTCAACGTCTTATGCAATGTGCTGAATGCAGTACTGTCCTTGTTTACCTTCTTAAGCGTTGTGCCTTTCTTGCGCATCTTGTTCACATCTGAACGCGAGCAGGTCGTAGTCAGCGCGTTGGACTTGGAGTCTATGGAGGGCTTGGAGCGCTGGGGAGCGCTGTTCGATCAATTTGTAGCTGAACAGGGTGCGCCGGTCGCATTGGCTTGGATTTGCGCCGGGATTGTGGTCATTACCTTATTGAAAAACACCATAGGCTATTTGGCACTTTTCAGTCTGGCAACCATTCGAACGGGAGTGAGTCGTGACCTGCGCCAGATGCTGTACAGTAAAATTTTGACGTTGCCGATGGGTTGGTTCACAGAATCGCGCAAAGGGGATGTCATCAGTCGTATGACCAACGATTTGATGGAGGTTGAGTTTAGCATCATTGGGACCATTGAAATTTTATTCAAGTCTCCAATTATGGTCGTGGTGTCTCTGACGACGCTATTTTATTTGAGTTGGGAGCTAACGTTGTTTTCCATCCTCTTCCTTCCCGTGAGTGGCTATCTCATCAGCCGCATTGCGAAGAGTTTGAAGCATGCGGCAAGAAGGGGCAAGGAGCAGCTAGGAGATTTGATTTCCATCATTGAAGAGACGCTCAGTGGAATGCGCGTGGTGAAAGCTTTCAATGCAGAAGACAGTTTCAATGAGCGCTTTCGGGAATCAAATGACGGGTATTTCCGCTTGATGCGGAGGTTGTACAAACGCGAATATTTGAGCTCTCCTGTCAGTGAAACGGTTTCCTTGACCGTCATGGCCATCTTGCTTTGGTTTGGCGGCGGGCTGGTGCTCAAGGGAGAAGGCGGCTTGACCGGCGATTGGTTTATTGGATATCTGGTGGTGTTTTCTCAGATCATTCCCCCGGCAAGAGCATTCAGTGATGGTTGGTTTCGAATCCAGAAAGGCTCGGCTTCCCTTGATCGACTCAATGCGATTCTCGACGAACCGGTTGGCATGAAGGAGGCCTTGAATCCAATTGTTTGCCAGCCACTTCAGCATGAAATCCGTTTTGAAAACATAGGTTTTTCTTATGGAGATGCGCCTGTCTTGAAAGGTGTAACCTTGACCATCGCAAAGGGAGAGACCGTGGCGCTTGTTGGGCCGAGTGGATCGGGCAAAACAACATTGGCTCATTTACTCGCAAGGTTTCATGACCCAACAGAGGGTCGGGTGACTATGGACGGGATAGATCTTCGAGATTTGGATGTGACTTCCTTGCGGAATCAAATGGGGCTGGTCACGCAGGAAGCGCTGCTATTCAATGACACCGTTGCAGCCAACATCGCATTGGGAAAGACGAACGTGGAAGACTTGGATTTGACTCAATTGCGATCTGTCGCTGAAGCGGCCAATGCTTCCGAATTCATTGACCGAATGGAAGATGGGTTTGAATCCCGTATCGGAGATGGTGGTGGTAAACTTAGTGGTGGGCAGCGTCAGCGCTTGAGCATAGCGCGGGCTTTGTATCGCGATCCCGGCGTTTTGCTTTTGGATGAAGCAACTTCGGCGCTTGACACAGAGTCTGAGCAACTGGTGCAACAGGCCATCAATCGCTTAATGGAAGGAAGAACGGCTCTTGTGATAGCGCATCGATTGAGTACCATACGGCATGCATCGAAGATTATCGTTCTCGATGGAGGGAGCATTGCTGAAGAGGGTACTCACGATTCTCTAATGGCTGCTGACGGACTTTACAAGCGACTTGTGGACATGCAAAACTTGCATTGACGATAATGTGTGTCTTCTTGAAATCATAGCTATGCGTTGGGAATTTTCTAATCTGCGATCATTGCTTTATTGCAAGTGTCCTCAATGCAATAGCGGAGACTTGTTTGTCGAACCGAATGCCTATCGGTTGAAGAGTATGGCTGAAATGAACTCAAAATGCAACGCGTGCAATGAGGACTTTCAACGGGAACCTGGGTTTTATTTTGGTGCAGCTTACGTATCCTATGCGCTAACGGTAGCAATGTGGGTGGCGGTCTTGGTGGCTTTGACCACGTTTAATGCTATCGGGTTAATCGAATTTGGCTTTTATACGCACGTGGTCACATTTTTAACGGTAGGCATTACGTGCCTTTTATTGCTATTGCCTTTGATTTATCGAATAAGCCGATCCATTTGGATTCGCATGTTTGTCAAACGGAAGTAGCCAGAAAAAAAACGCCTAAAAAATCAAAGGGGTCCCTCCGTTGAGGAACCCCTTCTCACCAAATCGCCTGATTCATTACACTCATTTCGAGTGTGGCAAAACCAAAACCTATCCCCTTGTACGTGGAGCTCTAATTTAAAGTTGCGTTTTTTCGAATAAAAATGATTCAAACAATCTAAAGTGCTGAAAAACAGACACTTATGGTTGTTATTTTTTTTGAATCATTTCTTCGTTCTGCACGCGAATGCTCTCTTTATGGAGCTGTTCGAGCAGTTTGGAGGTGAACTCTGAGCCCAACTTGAGGTTATTGCCCCAAGCCGAGCGGGTCCTGAGTACTTCGTGCCATCGCTCCAGTTGAAGTATGGTCATGCCATGCTCCAACTTGAATCTTCCAATGTCGCGGGCCAGGTCCATGCGAGCATGAAGCAATTCAATGAGTTGCTCATCCAAAGAGTCCATTTGTAGGCGCATAGCTCCCAATCCATCGACCTGCTCCGGCTTCGCATCGGATTGTCGAATAGTGAGCCCTTGAAGAAGTGTGTCGAGATCTTTTGGAGTCAATTGCTGTCCTGCATCACTCAAGGCGTCATCCGGAGAACGGTGAGACTCAAGCATCAAACCGTGCATTCCTAAGTCCATGGCTTTTTGAGCCACCGAAGCAATGAGATCACGATTCCCAGAGATGTGACTCGGATCGCACAATAGCGGGATTTCGGGCATCTCGGCGCGCAAGCCAATCGGAATTTCCCACATCGGAGCGTTGCGATACTCTTTGAGGCCGTAACTACTAAACCCGCGATGCATGGCCCAAACGGGACCACCGACTTTTTCAGAAATGCGTTCGATTGCTCCCATCCACAGTTTCAAATCCGCATGCATAGGATTCTTTACAATGACCGGAGTCTTCGTTCCTGCAAGTGAGTCAGCAATTTCTTGAACCGCAAATGGACTGACCGTGGTTCGAGCTCCGATCCAAAGAACGTCCAACCCAGCCTCCAAGCAAGCCTCTACGTGCTGTGCGTTGGCGACTTCGGTTGCAATCGGTATTCCCGTTTCTTGACGCACTTCCATGAGCCAGTCTAAAGCTTCGGCTCCCTTGCCTTCAAAAGAATGTGGTCGGGTGCGGGGCTTCCAGATGCCGGCTCGAAATAGATCGACTCGTCCTAGAGCTGCAAGCTGCCTTGCGGTTTCTAAAACTTGTTCTCGAGATTCGGCACTACAAGGACCGCTCATAACAAACGGACGTTGACTAGAATCTAAACTGGAGGGAAGTACAAAGCCTTCCATGAGATTTTTAACCACCACTTGGCGAAGATAACCTCTGAAACGAGATTTAAACTTATTCTACATTAACAAGAGAAGGCAACGAGATGTTCATGGTCTTTGTGAGTTCGAATTGCGCTTTTGATTATATGATACGCTTCTCCAAAGGCTGCCAACAAAAAAACATCACTGACGCCTACAGCATCTTCTGCATCGATTCAGGTGTTTAAATGACGACTTGGGAGAATATCCAATCCCTCAGGCAGCGAGCTGAGAGTCTGTTTTGACGTCATAAATATGCACTTAAGTAGGTGTTCGACGCGTGTGTCAAACCAAAAACGAGAGATTACCTTTCGATAAACTCTCGTTTTGTACCCGGAGCGGGACTCGAACCCGCACGCCCGAAGGCACAGCCACCTGAAGACT
>JAPKAW010000016.1 GCA_028825055.1 Flavobacteriales bacterium
CATACGTGCAAGAACCGTCTTCATCCGTCGCGTCAGCGTTGTAGTTGCACGCCGTGGCGTCCTGGCAACCGGTGACTTCAAACTCATCACAAACGCCATCGCCGTCCGCATCTGCAAGGCAGTTGCCGTCGCAGTCGTAGCCAACAGCCGCATAGCTACAAGAGCCGTCGTCCGTATTGGCCGAAGGGTCGTAATTACAAGCCAACACGTCCATGCAACCGTCTACTAGTTCTTCTGGAACAAAAGGCGTGATTGGAATGATTCCGCGCCATTCTTCACTTGACATTCCATTGCTAAATACTTGAATTTGCATTTGCCCAGTCAGCTCACCTTCCGTTGTGATCTGCCCCACCAAAACTCGCAAGTCTTCACCTGCAAAAGACGGATGATTCCAATCGCACGTTGAGAGGTCATAGGGGTCACAAGGAAATAGCGTGAACAGTGCTGATCCCGTGGCATCATTGATCAAAACATTGTCTCCTGAATTGAATTGTCCGAACAAGCTAATTTCACCTTCTGCTGTCGAAACTTCAATTGCATCCGCGGTGCTTTCTCCCCCAATCGTTAGCCAACTGTCAAAGGCCAATTGAGGAAAGAAACCAAAGAAACCAGCATTGCTTTCTGCTCCAACATTAGAACCCAAATCCAAATCATTAAACCACGCCATTTCCGACGTGGAGTTGATCATCATCGGGTTGTCTGCCTCTCCTGAAATCGCCGATAAAAAATCAGACTCATTCACCATATTAAGGTAAATTCGATAGGTTGTAAACCCCGTCAAATCAGTCGTTCCAACCATTCCGTCGTGGGCTGCATAAGCGACTACTTCAAGCCAATAACCATCCGGAACGGAAGGCGAGGGAGAAGAAACGGGTTCCTGAGCTTGCGCATTCCAAAGCATGGAAGACGCAGCTATTATGAAGCATAGCAGTTTACGCATGACGCGACGTATTTGGTTAACAGTTCATTCAACAACCTGTGAGCGGAACATTATTCAATGTCAGTGCGCACGAAGCGAATGTAACGGGAACTCCGTCAAATTGCAAGAGGCCTATTGTTATTCATCTAATTTTTACCAACACCTATCGACATTTCAATTCAATTGAACGTTTTACGGGCTTTTGAAAATATCTCAAAAGCCTTCCGCTAAAAACAACTTCTCTGGGTCACATGAAATTCAAGAAAGTTTAGGCTATCTTTGGCGACCCTTAATGGTACTATAGCTCAGTTGGTAGAGCAGCGGACTGAAAATCCGCGTGTCCCAGGTTCGAATCCCGGTAGTACCACAAAAAAGTCAGTTCACGCTGGCTTTTTTTGTTTCCATATTCTTGCAACGCATTAACTTCGCTCTGTCCATCGAATATCCGATTCTGTGAATCAAAATATCCAGTTCAATCAACCCGTCCAAAACCAGCACTTGGAATTGCCTTGGCTCCAATGGATTCAATCGGATAGCGTTCGAATTCTCGCAGACAGCCGATTCCTAGAATCGCCCGTTTTTGGACCGCTAACACACGTCTGGAACACCAGTCCTAAATGTTTCATTTCGGCTGGGGAGGATTCCAAATCCATCAAATCGGCTCAACGGATTTGGTCTTGGTTGGACCAGGAAAATACAGACCGCGGACATGTTTTGCTGATTGTAGGTGGCGGAACCATCACTGATCTTGGAGGATTTGTGGCATCGACGTTTAAACGAGGCATTCCATTTGTTTTGGTACCGACAACCCTTGTTGGCATGATCGATGCCGCGATTGGAGGAAAGAATGGCCTCAACTATTCCGATTACAAAAATCAAATTGGAACGTTTCAATTGCCCGACATGACCTACATCGATGTCAACTTCATCTCGTCTTTAGATGCCTTGGAGCGGACCAATGGCTGGATGGAGCTCGTCAAGCACAGCCTGATTGCCGATCCTACATTGTGGAATGAAATTAAGGACGTTGACATCCATCTCCCTGGAACCATTGAACCTTGGATCCCTCGAGCTGCTGAAATAAAGAAGCACATCGTTGCTCAAGACTTTTTGGACGAATCGCTTCGGAAATCCTTGAATTTCGGCCACACCGTCGCCCACGCTCTTGAATGGAGAGCACAGCAAGACGGTGTACAACTCAGTCATGGAGTAGCCGTCGGCTGGGGAATGCTCTGGTCGCTGGCATGGAGCAATTCCCTGCTGCAAACAGACTCCACAGACTTTGAATTGGCGAGCCGGAGAATTCGAATGTGGCTCGCCACTATTCCCGCTCACAATCAATCACATTGGCTGAGCTCTTTGGACCCTCAAGGTTTGTGGCCCGCCATGCTAAAGGACAAAAAAAACCTCAAAGGAGCCGTGCTTGACGTTGCATTGACGAAGGTTGGAGAGGCCATTTGGAACCAACCCGTGACGTTGAATAAATTCACAAGCATTTGGAAACAAGTCTTCCTTTAAGTGGAGACCAATTGATTCCGCTCCCTTAGCTTTGCCCCATGCAACATACAGCAGGCGATTTGGCCGACATGTTGAAAGGTTTAGTTGAAGGAGACCCCCAAGTCGTTGTCAATCAATTATCGAAAATTGAGATGGCATCGTCGGGGTCCCTTACCTTTTTATCCAATCCGGATTATGAAGGGCACTTGTATACAACAGGCGCGTCAGTGGCTATTGTTCCCAAAACATTCACTCCGACGCAACCGTTGCCAGCAGCATTGACGTTAATTCGAGTCTCTGACTCGTATGCGGCATTTGCACAACTCTTGGAATTTGCGTCAGCGGCGATGGCCCTTCCGCGTACAATTCACCCGGCTGCTGTCATTAGTCCATTAGCCCAAGTGCACCCTAACGTTTACATTGGAGCTCTAGCTGTCATTGAAGACGGCGCCATCATTGGAGAAGGGTGTGAAATTCATGCACATGCGACCGTCGGTCGTAATGTACACATAGGAGCCAACACAAAACTGCATAGTGGAGTTCAGGTATTAGACAATTGCATCATTGGAGATACGTGTACGGTTCAAGCAGGTGCTATCATTGGTTCCGATGGCTTCGGATTTGCTCCTCAAGGCGGTGAGGGATACAAAAAGATACCTCAAACAGGCAATGTAATCGTCCATGACAATTGTGAAGTCGGTGCCGCTACGACCATTGATCGCGCCACTTTGGGTTCAACAATCATCGAAGAAGGGGTTAAGCTGGACAACCAGATACAGGTAGCGCACAACTGCACCATTGGCGCTCACACTGTCATTGCAGCTCAAACAGGAATTGCCGGCTCAACCACCATTGGAAGCCGTTGCATGATCGGCGGGCAAGTTGGATTCGCAGGTCATCTCAAAATTGCAGACGGCGTTAAAGTCGCAGCTCAATCAGGAGTTACGACAAGTATCAAAGAGCCTGACACAGTCTGGCAAGGGACGCCAGCAACCCCTATCAAAGATTATCAAAAGCGTCAAATTGCATTGCGCAATTTATCACGACACCGCCTGATGGATCGCTTGGAAGAGCTTGAAAAAATCCAGCAGAACACGCGCCCCTCGTCATGACAAAAAAGCAGAGAACCATTCGCCAATCCATATCATTCTCAGGGATTGGACTACATACTGGGGAAAAAACGACCATGACGCTGCATCCTGCCGAAGCGAATCATGGATACAAATTTCAGCGGACGGACCTCCCTGAGAGCCCCATAATTGATGCCGACGTAGACCGAGTCGTTAGCACCCAAAGAGGAACGACACTTGAACAGAATGGCGCACAGGTCAACACGACGGAACACATTCTAGCGGCCTTGTACGGTTGCGAAGTCGACAATGCTTTAATCGAATTGACTGGTCCTGAAATCCCAATTATGGATGGCAGTTCCATCGAATTCGTGGAGGCCTTAGAAGCCGCAGGATTTGAAGACCAGGAAGCCCCCCGAAAGTACTTCAAGTTGAATTCCAACGTCTGGTACGAAGACAAGGAGAAGGGCGTTGAGATGCTCGCTGTACCAGAACCGCAAGATGAATTCCGGATAACGGTCATGGTGGATTACCGAAGTCCTATTCTTGGCACCCAGCATGCGAGTATGTACAAGATTTCAGAATTCAAAGACGAAATCGCTCGCTCCCGTACATTCGTTTTCTTACGAGAAGTCAAGCATCTTGCGAATGAAGGCTTGATTAAAGGAGGTGACCTGAACAATGCAGTTGTGCTCATCGAACGCATCTATTCAGATGAAGAACTGCACAGCATCGCACAATTGCTTGGAAAGGAGGACCTCAAGTCCCGTGGAGACGTACCTGGAGTTCTCAATACATCTCCCCTCAGGTATCAAAACGAACCTGCACGACACAAGTTATTGGACATCATGGGAGACCTCGCTCTCATGGGGTGCTTTTTACAAGCACACATTTTGGCGGCCAGACCCGGTCATGCGGGCAACACCTCATTTGCGAAAATCCTCAAGAAGATGATGATAGAAGAAAAGAATACACCCAATCTGAGTACTGATCGCCCATCCATCCTTGACATCAATCAAATTAGCGCGATGCTTCCGCACCGCTACCCTTTTCTATTGGTTGATCGGATTCTGGAAATCAATGACGACAGCATCATTGGTTTAAAAAACGTCACCTTCAACGAACCCTATTTTCAAGGTCATTTTCCTGGAAATCCCGTGATGCCCGGCGTTTTGCAAGTGGAGGCCATGGCTCAAGTTGGCGGAATATTCGCCCTGAACACCGTGCCCGACCCCGAGAACTACACCACCTACTTTATGAAAATTGACAACGTCAAATTCAAACAGAAGGTGCTCCCAGGTGACACGTTGGTCTTTCATCTTGAATTGATGTCTCCGATACGACGAGGCTTGGTTAACATGAAAGGAAGAGGATATGTCCGTGGACAATTGGCCTCAGAAGCAGAAATGTTAGCTAAGATTGTAAAAGACAAATAAGCGGCTATACTGAAACCAACAATCAAGTGAGTCAGATTTCACCCCAAGCCTCTGTGAGTTCCAAGGCGCTTATTGGAGAAGGAGCTATTATTGAGCCTTTTGCATTCATCGAAGACGATGTTCAAATCGGTTCAGGAACCTGGATTGGTCCGAATGCAGTCATCATGAATGGCTCACGCATAGGAAAGGACTGCAAAATTTTTCCTGGCGCTGTGATCGGAGCCGTGCCACAGGATCTCAAGTTTGCGGGAGAAGCCTCAACGGCAGAAATTGGCGACCGCACTGTAATTCGCGAATGTGTGACCATCAACCGAGGCACAACAGACCGAATGCGCACAGCTGTTGGAGCCGACTGCTTGTTGATGGCATACACCCACCTTGCTCATGATGTTTTAGTAGGTGATCATGTAATCATTGCGAATTCAGGCAACATCGCAGGACATGTGACCATCGAAGATTGGGCCATTCTTGAAGGAATGGTAGGCGTGCAACAATTTGTCACCATTGGCATGCATGCATTTGTTGCCGGAGGATCAATGGTTCGTAAGAACATTCCACCCTACATCAAGGCCGCCCGTGAGCCACTCTCATACATCGGTGTAAATAGCATTGGACTGCGACGAAGAGGATATGACAATGAGCGCATCTTGAACATCGAGGACATCTACCGGATGCTTTATGTGCAAAACGGCAACTTATCTCAAGCACTGCGCGCTGCGGAAACTGAATTGCCCGCAACTCAGGACAAGAGCATTATCCTTGACTTCATCAATGCCTCGGACAAAGGAATCATCCGCGGACCATTTTGAAAACGACCCCATGGAATTGAATCCTGCCATTCCGTGTTCTGTATCCTTAAGCGACTTAGGACATCGCTTCGGAAAGCAGGATGTACTGAAAGGCCTTCAAGCCACAATCCATGCCGGAGAGCATGTGGTGATTCAAGGAAGCAATGGAAGTGGTAAGTCCACGTTAGGACAAATCATCGCAGGACATTTGACGTGTTCATCAGGCGAAATCCTGTGGAAACAACAGGATTCAACGGGAAAAAAATCGGCATCACATCTTGACGACATTGCGTTGCAAACTATGCTCATGGCACCTGCGAGCACATTGCACCCTTTGCTCACCATCCATGAACTAATTGCGTTCCATGCTGCGTTTAGAAGCTGGTGGCCTGGATTGAATCCACACACTTGGATCGAAGACAGTGGCCTTTCAAACCATTTGCAGTCTTCTTATTCCGCACTGAGTTCCGGCATGCAACAGCGCGTTAAGCTCGTTCTAGCCCTCGCAACCCAAAGTGCACTATTGGTTTTAGATGAGCCCTGCGTCAATCTCGATGCCAGTGGAATCGCCTGGTACCAGAATTGCTTGAAGTGGATGAGCCCACAGAGTACCGTAGTGGTGTGTTCCAATAACCGAGAAGAGGACCATTTAACTGCAACACAGGTCATTACGCTTGATTAAAATGAGTCTAACTCTGATTTATTTTTATATATAACTACCTGTTATTGAGTCATATATGTCGATAACCAGCGAGCAAACGTAACCTTTGTTGAGACATGTGAGTAAAAGAGGGTTGACTATCAATTCGAAACTTTAATTCCTCTCTCATGAAACTCAAGCAGTTTTTCACCCTAGCAGCCGCTACTTTCTTCTTTGGAGCAATTGTAGCCAACGCTCAAACAGCCTCTTTGAATGCAACCCCTGGTCCTTTTGCCAACTTGCCGCACGATTGCGTGGCCAAGACGCCTTCCGGATCTCAGGTGCTATTCTTAAACAACTCAGATGTAGTAACTCAGTCTTTCACTGCATGCACAGACGGCGATGTTAGAAAAGTGTATGTCAAGGTTAAGCAAACTTCAGGTGATGGTCAATTGACTATGTCCATTTTAGACAGCCGCGGAGAATTGCTGGATAAAGTCAAGGTTACCATCAAAGACGGCTTCTCAGGCGTTGCTATCGGCAAGCTGAGCACGAAAGTAGAAGATGGTAAGCGATACAACTTGAAATTGCATGCCGCTGGTGTTGACTTGATCATTGAAGGTCGCTACACTCGTATACCAAGCAATGACCTGTACCTAAACGGATGGAAACTGGACGGATCAATTTCTACAGCGATTGGGTTCAAGCATATCAACGAAATTGACGCTGTTCAAGCCTCCCGTGATGACTCGTATAACGATCAGATCGACATGCGAGGAACCGAGCTAGCCTCAACGTTCTCTACGTACCCTAACCCTTTCTCTAACGATTTCACTGTTGAATTCGAAAAGGACTTGAAAGGTCAGACAAGTGTTGTCTTGTTGGACTTGACAGGCAATGTCCTTCACCGTGAGATTCGAACCAACGTAAGGTCTGGTGATCGGATCAACATCAACCCACGCTACTTCTTGAACCCTGGAGCGTATGCCGTTCGAGTGATCAACGAGCAACGTATGTTCAACACAACAATAATGAAGCACTGATTGAATCCTTGATTCTCTTAGAGTAAAAGGGCCATCCGCAAGGGTGGCCCTTTTTTTTATTTCCACCGACTTGCATCCATCAAATCCAAAACTGATTTGACCGGGGCAAATGTATCCGCAGGGATTTCGATGAAGCGGGTGAGCCAATTGGCCATCGACCCGTTCCAAAGACCCGGTCTTTCCAAGATGCGAATGCTCTTTCCGTTCCAATCCTTCTTGGAAGAGAAAAATAGATCGTGTGCAGCAAATTGATTTAAATCGTACGGTTTCCCGCTCGAATCCATTAGACTGCAACAAATATCAACGGGGTTGAAATGAGTTCCTTGACCTAACATCCCATCATTTAGTTCGGCTGCTTCCACAATTGCAGGAATGACATTCCCTTCCTTCAAGCGAATCCAAAAGGGACCTCCGCCTTCCTTGCCTTCATTTAGAACCATTCCGGCAACACGAATCGGTCGTTCCAGGGCATCCAAGAGTTGCTCTCGTGTATGGTTTCGGGCGTCTCTTGAAAATTCATCAAGCCACGACGAGGCACGTTTCAACGCATTCTGACTGCCCTGTTTGATCGAATCGACAAGTGCATTCCGTTCTTGCGTCAGCCGATACGCCTCTCCACCCATCCAACGCTGGACTTTGTTGCGGGCGGCCATCCGATGCTGCGGCACAACATTGTCAATATTACGAATGAACACAAAGTCCATTTTCATCGCATTCAAATTTGACAGCAACGCACCATGCCCACCAGGACGAAACAACAGTTGATCTTGCGCGTCACGCGCCAAACGCATAGATGCTAAATCCAATGCCATGGTATCCGTCTCATTGGATTGAATCGAAAAGTCAATTTGATTCAACCCCTTCCTTTCGAGCAATTCCCGAATCTGATTGAGGCTATTAGAGGGAACCGTGAAATGCAGCCTATGACCCGGTGCAAGGTCATGCCATTCATAGGCATGCTCTTCAAAAGGAGTGCGAACATCCCCACCTGGATATCGATGAAATGGAACGAGTCCTTTGGGTAAATTAGTCCACCCATGTTCAGAGGCCAACAAGTCATGCGCCATTACATTAGCGCGATTCGCTGCGTTTAGACTACCATATTTCGTCTTTTGAAGCATCGGCAAATGATGACCATTCAAAGCCAAAGCATTGGCGACTTCTTTAGACATTTCTCCACGTATAGGAGCAAACATTCTCGAAGCAGCTCCAGAAGCGGGCACAAAACGAGCAAGCTTCTTGTTCGAAACGAGCAGTTCGGAATATGCCTTGATTGCAAGACGCTTTTCCTCTTCATTCAAAACAAAAATGCCATCTCTTTGGATACAAGGCGCGACTGCGTCGACAAGGACTCCTCCTTGAACTAATTGTTTTTGTTGTCGTTCAGCCTCTTCCACAGGCCATTTGCGTACATCAAATGCGCGCAAATCTTCTTGGTTCCATGGGGTATCCATGAAACAAATTTAAGCCTTAGAAAACGAGTGTAGATGGTTACGCCATCAAAGAGATTCGCTCAATTGATTGCAAGCCCCTAGAAGGGATATTTCAAGCAATTGCAATTCCTGCTCAAGTTCCGAAGCGGGTTTTCCCGCTCTTAGTGCAGCCCCAATGGACTCTACTTGATTGCGGATTTCGGGGAACCCCAGCACACGCAAGTTTGACTTGAGTCGAAATGAAACTCCATGGAATTCATTGATCTGGCCCTTGCGGACAAGCATTAAAAACTCAGAAAGCAGCTTAGGAGTGTGCTCTAGAAAAAGCACGACTAAGCCCTCTACCAATGGTTGATTTCCTTGGAACATTTCCACAAGATGACCGAGTCGCTGAGGGCTTTTCATATACTATCCTTACGGAATTGATTGCAAAATGTTACATGCGTCTGTGAGGCCATGAACACCGTGGCTAACTTTGAAAGAATGAAGACGCAACAGGTTATTGTTACAGGAGGTGCAGGATACATCGGATCGCATACCGTTGTGGAGCTCGTACGCGCCGGTTTCGAGCCCATCATCGTCGATAATTTCTCCAATTCACACCCTCGTGTTTTGGATGGACTGGAGCGTATTTTAAATCAAAAAATCCAGCTGTTCGAAGTCGACTGCTGCGATGAATCCGCTTTGAACAGCGTATTTGAATCCTGTCTGCAACATGGTCGTATCGCGGGCATTATTCATTTTGCCGCGTTCAAAGCTGTTGGTGAGAGTATCGCCGAACCGTTAAAATATTTTACCAACAATATTGGTTCAACAGCCGCACTATTGGCCACCATGCATCGGCATGGCGTCGGACCCTTTGTCTTTTCTAGTAGCTGCACCGTTTACGGCCAACCTAAGCAAATACCGGTTGATGAGACGGCCCCCTTCCTGCCTGCAGAATCTCCATATGGCTATACCAAACAAGCATGCGAGCGTCTGATCACAGACACCCATTCTGCACACTCCGAGTTGAACATTGCCTTACTTCGCTATTTCAATCCTATCGGAGCGCACCCTTCTGGATATATCGGTGAACTGCCTTTGGGTCACCCCAACAATCTGATTCCTTTTTTGACTCAAGCCACCGCCGGGTTAAGGGACCCCTTGACTGTTTTTGGAAACGACTACCCAACAACCGATGGTACGTGTGTCCGTGATTACATCCACGTCGTGGATTTAGCGAAGGCTCATGTTGCAGCACTGATTTGGCTTGAAAGTCAAAAACATGCATGCGAGGCTTTGAACCTGGGCACAGGAAAAGGGAGTACCGTGTTGCAAGTCATTGAAGCCTTCGAATCTGCCAACGGCATCCCCGTTCCTTATAGCATTGGACCACGTAGACCTGGTGATGTGACGGCCATCTATGCAGACGCCAAAAAGGCGAAAGACTTATTGGGGTGGGAATGCGAGCATTCCTTAGAGGAGGCCTTGAAAGATTCCTGGAATTGGCAGAAAGAGCTAGGGCAAACAAGTTGATTCAGACCGCGTTTTAACACTTATCCTCCCCACCCCATTAAGACGGTTATGAAGCACACCGAGAAGCCCAGCAAATAACCGGTGTATACTTCAATGTGTCGGTGAACTCCCAATCGAATACGTGCCCACCCCAATGTTCCAGCGAGTAAGAGTAGGATGGCATTGAGCTCAAAATGAGACTCAAAATGTATATTTTGAACAGCCAAAAGCGCCCCTAAAGCACCACCCTGCCCCAACATGTGCATGCTAATCTTAAATCGCTTGGTAATTACGATTGCCAGCGCAATGGAGACGATCAACCCCATCCAAGTTGACAAATAAATCGATGGAATATACATGGTATCACCGGTGACCAAAAGCACATACGTCAGGATAAAATATGCCAACACAATAAGGAATGGCAACGTCCGTTCTGAGCGTTTGGCTATTTCCATATCGCTAAGAACTCCTTTTCGATAAAGGACAAACAGCGAAATTGCCGGTGCTACCGTATTGACCACAACCACCAAAAGCAAATAGACAAACACGCCGGGCATGGTTCTCAAATAAGGATCGAACGCAAACAAAAGCACAAGGGTCACCAATGGCATAACCAATGGATGAAGCACCGTTGAGACGATCCTTGCCCACCAGGGTCTATCCAAACCTATTGACCGTTCCATCATAGCTGTTTTCGAAGGCGTGCAACAGGAATGCCAAGCTGTTCGCGGTACTTAGCAACTGTTCTGCGCGCGATATTGTAGCCCTTATCGTTCAGCACTTTACCCAGTTTTTCGTCTGCCAATGGCTTGCGTTTGTCCTCCGCTTCAATCGCTTCGAATAAGATTTTCTTCACCTCTCTGGAGCTGACTTCTTCGCCCGTTTCTGTCGTCATGCTTTCACTGAAAAAAGACTTCAACAGAAACGTCCCATAAGGCGTCTGGATGTACTTGCTATTCGCAACTCTTGAAATGGTGCTGATGTCCATACCAACGACATCCGCAATGTCTTTGAGAATCATTGGTCGCAAATCAACCTCATCCCCACTAAAGAAATACGCCTTTTGATGATCGATAATCGCCTGCATAGTGATGGTCAACGTATGCTGACGCTGGCGGACCGCATCAACAAACCACTTAGCCGAATCCAGTTTTTGTTTTACAAAAGCAAGTGCATCTTTTTGCTGCACATTCGGTTTGGAGCCGCTTGCATACGTCTGCATCATTTCCTTGTACATGGGGCTAATCCGCAATTCAGGAGCGTTGCGCTGGTTGAGTTGCAACCTCAATTCATCGTCCTCTACGGCCAACAAGAAATCAGGGACCACATGCACCGCACCGCCCCGATTAGATTCGCTTCCCGAGTTGCCTGGCTTTGGATTCAATGCGGTGATTTCATCCAAGGCATCCTTTAGAGCCTCCTCATCGATGTCCATTCCCTTTTGAATCCGCTTAAAATGTTTTTTTGAAAAGGCATCGAAGTGATGTTCTAAAATTTCCAATGCGATGCGTTGGGATAGCTTTCGTGCGAGCTGGTGTTTTTGAGCGGAGGCCTCTTCAAACTTCCGTTTCAACTGCAGCTGCAAACATTCCCGTAAATCTCGCGCACCCACTCCAGCCGGATCCAAGCGTTGCACCACCTCCAAAGCGGCTTCAATAACTGAACGCTCAACAACAATACCTTCCGTGAAGGCCAAATCGTTCACAATACTGTCCAAGTCACGTCTCAAGTATCCGGCATCGTCAAGATTGCCAATAACATGCCCAGCCATAGAACGGGTGCTCTCATCAACATCAAGCAACCCCAATTGAGCACGAAGCAGTTCAAAGAAGGTTGCTCCTCCAGAATAAGGCACGGACCGTTCCTCCTCATCCATCCCTTGGTTACGGATACTCAACCGATAATCGGGCGTTTCATCATCCAAGTACTCCTGAAAATCAAATTCAGCCATCGCCTCGGTCTCGTCCCCGTCTTCTTGCTCCTCTTTTCGCTCTTCATCCCAGGATTCCTCCTCAGGACCCTCCTCAAGAGCAGGATTGGCCTCCAACTCTTCCTTAATTCGCACTTCTAACTCCATGGTTGGAAGCTGCAATAATTTCATCAACTGAATCTGCTGAGGAGACAGTTTTTGAAGCAGTTTCTGTTGGAGTGATTGCCTAAGCATGAGGATTATCGATGGTTAAAAATCTGCGTTTTGCGGTGTTCTCGGAAATGGTATGACGTCCCGGATATTGGTCATTCCAGTCACGTACATCACCAACCTTTCAAAACCCATGCCAAAACCGCTATGAACTGCTGAACCAAACCTTCTTGTGTCAAGATACCACCACACATGTTCCTCTGGAATGTCAAACTCAGCACATTTAGCTTGAAGCCGATCCAGGCGTTCTTCGCGCTGACTTCCACCGATCAATTCGCCGATGCCCGGAACCAAAACATCCATAGCTGCCACCGTTTTACCGTCCTCATTGGAGCGCATGTAAAAGGCTTTGATGCCTGCTGGATAATCCGTGATGATCACAGGACCATTGAAGTGCTTCTCTACCAGCCAACGTTCATGTTCGCTTTGCAAATCCACACCCCATTCTACTGGGTACTTGAATTTCTTCTTCTTGAAAGGCTTCGAATTCCGCAACAAATCAATGGCTTCGGTATACGTCACATGCTGGAAAGGAGCATCCACAACCGCTTGCAAGCGATTGCGCAAAGGCTGGCCTTGGCGTTGATCTTGAGGCAATGATTTCTCAGCATTCGCCTCCCTCTCTTCGAGAAAAGCCAAGTCTTCGTCGCATTGCTTCAAGACGTCACCCAATACACTTTTCAAACACGCTTCTGCCAACGCCATATTGTCAGACAAATCAGCAAAGGCTACCTCCGGTTCAACCATCCAAAATTCCGCAAGATGTCGGGAGGTATTTGAATTCTCGGCCCGAAAAGTCGGCCCAAACGTATACACCTGGCCCAATGCCATGGCACCCAACTCAGCTTCCAACTGACCACTCACCGTCAAATTCGATGCCTTACCAAAAAAGTCTTTCGAGAAATCAACGGAACCCGCTTCATTCCTTGGTGGCGCATTCAGATCCAACGTTGTCACTTGAAACATCTCACCGGCTCCTTCCGCGTCACTCCCTGTAATAATGGGGGTATGCATCTGGAAAAAACCACCGTCCGTAAAAAACTTATGGATTGCAAAATTCAAGGCGTGACGCACTCTGAACACGGCACCAAATGTGCTTGTTCTAAACCGCAAGTGTGCTTTTTCCCTTAAGAAATCAAGTGAATGACGCTTCATTTGGATCGGGTACACCTCCGGGTCGGCATCGCCGAGCACCTCCAATTCCACCACTTTCAATTCTGTCAACTGGCCTTGACCTTGAGATTTTTCAAGCAAGCCTTTCGCTCGAATTGAGGCCCCTGTCGTTAGGCGTTTTTGGGTCGCTTCTGGAATGCTCTCGCGGTCAATTACGAGTTGTAAATTCCCCAAACACGAGCCATCGTTGAGCGCGATAAATTGATTGTTTCGAAATGTTCGAACCCAACCACACACGGTCAATTCCTCTCCAATGTGCGCTTCATCGCGCAAGTTCACAATGCGTTCGCGTTGCATGAATTCTATCTTAATTGAAAACGACTCGTGTCGCCTTCCACAAAGAAACGGCAGGAACGGCAGAACCTTGCTTCACAACATTTCAGAAATCAACAATGCACCCGGTACGGAATTGGATTAACCCAGGTCCAGTTTGCCATCACGTAAACGGACAACGCGCTTGGCACATGCGGCAATGTCTTCTTCATGCGTGACCAAGATGACGGTGTTTCCCGCTTCTTGGATTTCTTGAAACAACGCCATGATCTCCATGGAAGTCGCCGTGTCCAAGTTTCCTGTTGGCTCATCTGCCAAAATGATGGACGGTCGGTTGACCAAAGCACGTGCCACCGCAACCCGCTGGCGCTGTCCACCACTCAATTCATTGGGGCGATGGCTCATGCGATCTGACAAACCAACTTGGGCGAGCACTTCCTTGGCTCTTTCTTCTCTGCTTTCACGGTCCAAGCCGGCATAGATCAATGGCAAAGCCACATTTTCAAGCGCTGTATACCGCGGCAATAAATTGAATGTCTGAAAGACAAAACCGATTTCACGATTGCGAATTTCAGCCAACTGATCTTCATTGAGATGGGCCACATCCTGCTGATTTAGCGTGTAATTCCCTTGAGTTGGTGAGTCCAAGCATCCGAGAATATTCATCAACGTCGACTTCCCGCTTCCAGAAGGCCCCATGAGTGCAACGTACTCATTCCTGTCAATCTGCAGGTCTAGGCCATCCAGTGCATGCACGACCTGTGTTCCAATGGTATACGTCTTGCGCAACCCTTGCAAGGAAATGAGCGTTTTCATGGTGCTAAGGTATTCACGAAATTCAACGTCCACTGTTAGCAGTCCATTTCAATCACACGAACTACAATGACAATAAAACGTATGTTTGGTCGAACACCCGTCCTACTTAGATTTATGAAGCACTCCATTCGCACACCCCGTATTATCTTCATTTCTTCAGAGAATCGCTCCCTGTCGAACCAAATCGGAAATCGCAACCACAGCAGATCATGGGGTGAGTTTATTTTTCTAGGATTGGCGGTTTTTTGCTGGAGTGCTGCAACGGGCCAGATTCAGGTGGATCAAATCCTCACCCCCGAAGAGTATGTCAACACCGTGCTTCTTGGTGAAGGTGTTGAAGCGTTCAACGTGACATATACGGGTGGACTCTCACAATTGGGCTATTTAACCCAAGGGGAAGATTCCTTTTCCATCGCTTCAGGATTGGTTCTGAGCACGGATGCTTCAGAAAACCTCGAATGCTCCATCAACACCTGCGACGACTGTCTCGGAGCAGTCTTCGCTGACCCTGACTTGCTGGACATCGCCAATTCTGTTCCACCGATGATCGGCCAAAACTTCACCGTCAATTCGGTCAACGATGGATGTGTCTTGGAGTTTGATTTTGTCTCGGGCGGGGATTCAATTAGTTTCAATTACGTCTTTGGATCGGACGAGTACGAGACGTGGATCAATACCCAATACAACGATGTCTTCGCTTTTTTCTTGAGCGGACCAGGGATTACGGGTCCATTCGATAGCCCAGCTGGATTTCCCGATGGAGCGGTCAACATTGCCGGCGTCCCCGACACCGACCCCATTTTACCCATCACCATCTCTTCAGTCAATTCGGGCACAAACGCTATTTACTACGAAGACAATCAAGGGGGGACTGATGTTTGCATCAACGGATATACTGTGCCGTTTACGGCAGAATACGCGGTCCAATGCGGCGCAACGTATCACATCAAACTCGCCATTGCTGACGGCAGCGACACCGCTTTGGAGTCCATCGTGGTTTTGGAAGAAGGCAGCTTTTCTTCCAATGCCTTTGATTTAGTAGCCAGCGCATCCGTTTTCGGAAATCAGATTTTTCTAGGAGACACGACAGTGGTAGAATCGTGCAACAATGCCATATTTAAAATCATTCGTCCAAGTGCAACTGCGGAGGACACGTTAAATGTGACCATTTCAGGTACAGCTACGAACGGTGTCGATTACGAAACCATCGATCCCGAAGTGATCATGTTGGTGGGACAATATATTTATGATCTGCCGTTGAATGTCAACGCTGACGCAGAAGCAGAAGCCCCTGAAACCGTCACCATCGAGTACTTGTACACCAATCTGTGCGGCGATTCCGTCTTGCGCTCGGCCACCCTGGTCATACAAGATTTCGAACAAACGACGCTTGACTTTGAATCTCCTGTAGGCATTTGTCAAGGAGTGGCCGTACTTGAAGTCAATCCAATCAGTGGCTATGGTCCGTATTCGTATGAATGGAGTACCGGGACGAATGACACCCTTTCTGTGAATGTGGTGACCACAACCACACCGGGGACAGCCGATGTAGTTGTAACCGATGTCTGCGGAAACGAAGTTGAGGCGACAGTCGCCTACACTCAACCCCCGGAGCTCAACGTCTTCATTAACCAGTTGAATGACCCCCTCTGCGCGGGTGATAGCGTGTATTTGCAAGCCGGGATCAATACCGGAGTTGGACCGTTCGACTACGCGTGGTCTTCAGGCGGTAACGTGCAAACCGAGTTGGTGAACCTGAATACCAGCACGGCGATTATTTTGACCGTGACCGATCCATGCGAAACGGAAGCCGTCGTGGAATGGGAAGTCGAAATCCCCGTTTACGATCTCATTACGGGTGACGAAGACGATGTCTGCATAGGACTTCAGGCCAGTCTCGGACTGGAAGGGGGTACAGGCAATTACACCTTTTTCACCTGGCAATATTCGAATTTCGATTCCAACCAGAATCCCCAAGATTCCGCTTGGGTGGCTGTCGATCAATACTTGGACAGTCTCGTCACCTTCATCGGCCCGTTTGGCAATTACCAATCAACGACTCAACAGGGCACCATGGAGGTTTGGGCGATTGACCAATGCGGCAGCGACGCCTCATTCATGATCAACCTCGTGGCATGCGACACGGAAATCCCCAATGTGTTCTCCCCGAACAATGACACCTACAATGACTTTTTCCGAATTCCAGGCATTGAAGGCTTTCCCAACTCAAGCCTGGAGATTTTCAATCGATGGGGCAATCTGGTCTTTCAGGATGACGACTACAAAGGCGGGTGGGATGGCCGGATGAGTGGAGACCCCGTTTCTGATGGCACCTACTACTACGTATTGAAGCGGTCTGACGGTGAAAACTTTTATGGCCCGCTAACCATTCTTCGCAAGCGCAAGTAGACTTTCAATCAATTTGAAACCACTCGGACGCACATCAAAACGGCGCCAAGTCTCTTCTCGAGCTCGGCGCCGTTTTCATTTTTCGAGTCAAAGCTCAATCAGCCGAACTCCTAACTCTGCTTGTAGAACAAGTGCATGACCACGGCATGCGGAAGCGTGATGGTCGAGATAATGATCAAGGCCAACAACGGAATGGACACTGGTATGAAATCAATCCAGGAAAGCCAGAACGTGACCATCGTGAAAAACACGCTCAACAGAGAATAAGGCATCAAGAGTCTTAGAAAATCAAGAAAAGAAAACGCGTCTTCCTCTTTTTTCAAAAACTGAAATTCTTGACTCATCACGCGCAGTGAATGCAGCACCACAAAATACATGGTGAAGCCAATGATGAACGGAAACAAGAAGAAGGTCAGATGGATCAGAGCCAGGAGGAAGAGTTCTCCACCCAGTCGATTCCAATCAAAGGAGCCCCTCTTAATAAAGACAAAGAGCATACCCACTGTCAATGCATTCAAAGCGATGAACGCTTCAAAAAGGAATTCATATTGGTATACAGCCTGAAAAACTGCGGTATCCTAGAAAAACCCGGTATGCCCTATCAGCTCCGCTGTATTTTAATAAATAAGCGTAAGCAACAGTGTCAGACCCCAAGTCAGAAACAAAACAGGACGTAGAAAGAATCGTTTGAGCTTCAGGTCATTCAGTTGACTTTCTCCAAAATGAAACGCTGAAAGCACCAGAAAAAAAACAAAACTCCAAAAGGGCTCAACAAGCCACCCGACTAAAAACAAGAGAATAAGTCCGAGATAGACGCCATAAAACTTCAGTTGGGATACGGTGTTCTTTTTAAAGAACAACACGTGATCAATGGCGCCATGCGGGATTCCAAATGTCAGAATTAACACTGCTGAAACAGCCAGTTGCCGTTCAATACTGATTTCAGTATAGGCCTCAAAAACATGGTACAGCGCATACAGACAAACCACAAAAATGAAGATAAACACATTCATCTCACGAAAGTAGAGTTCAGACTTGTAACGCCTTCATTTCGAGCACTCAGAAAAAAACGGAACCAATCTCGA
>JAPKAW010000202.1 GCA_028825055.1 Flavobacteriales bacterium
ATACCGCCAAACAATGGAATGCTTCTTAAATCTGTATAAGCTGCAAATTGCATGGCCTCATGGTGGATTTGTAGAACCAACTCTTTCGTTGGAGCTAAAATCAGAGCACGCGGAGCATCTCCTTGGGCATATTTCAATGTTTGTAGCAAGGGCAGGAGGAAGGCAGCCGTTTTCCCGGTCCCTGTTTGTGCAATTCCGATGACATCTTGTCCAGAACGTAACGGAGGAATGGCCATGGATTGAATCGGCGTAGGCTCTTTGTACCCAGCATCTTCAATGGCATTTAAAAACTGGCGAGTAAGCTTTAGCGCTTCGAATGTCATGACCCAAAGTTAGGTTACCTAAATTGCGCTCCGAAGATGATGGATGCATTTGCTCATATGAGGCCTTATTGTGAAGAAGAAGTGCCGGATGCTTTGCAGTTAATGTTGGGTGCCTTGGACTGGAGTGCCGTGCTGAGCCCGTTTATAGGAGAAGAGGCCACAGAGTCTTTGCTCCATTCGATGGGCAAGATTACAAGCGTTTCTGAATTTCAAGACCTGGTTTCCAAAACGTTTATTGAAAAAGTCTTGGATAAGACGGCTTCAGAAGTGACGTTTTCATTCCCTGAATCGTTTGATTCGTGCGGGGCCTTGTTCATCTCAAATCATCGCGACATTGTTCTTGATCCTTCATTGATCAACTTGGCTTTGCTTTCGTTGGGAGCCGAGACAACGGAGATCGGTATCGGAAGTAATTTGTTGCAAACCCCATGGGTAGAGGCTCTGGTAAGATTGAATAAGAGTTTCATTGTGAAGCGCGGTGGATCTTTAAGAGACCAATTGGCCAGCAGTGCTGAAGTTGCTGCATATGTACGACACGTCATTGGAGTTGAGTCTTCAAGTGTTTGGCTCGCACACAAAGAGGGGCGTGCTAAGGATGGTGATGACCGAACTTCGCCAGCATTGATCCGCATGCTCATGAATGGAGAGGATGCGGGTGCATGGAATGCGTTAAGAGTCCATCCTGTTACCTTGAGTTACGAGTGGGACCCTTGTGATGCAATGAAAGTCAAAGAACTTCTCGTTTCAGAAGCCAACGGTGGAGTATACGAGAAGGAGCCCGGTGAGGATGAGCGGAGCATGAAACAAGGACTCTTTGGTTGGAAGGGCGGGATTCATGTGGCGATTGGTGACCCTCTGGTATGGAAGGCAGGACAAGAAGAAGGACGCCCCCATAACTATCTGGCGGAATTGATTGATAAGCGATTGCATGCGGCAATAAGGATTTGGCCTTCACACCATTGGGCTGCAAAGCAATTGGCAGAGATGGACTCAAAAATGACAGAGGACTGGCCCTCTGTTTGGAACCCTGAAATGATTAGTGACGAGTCTTCTAAGCAATGTGAACGTCGAGTGAAGGAAGTTCAGTTGGCCCTTCAGGGCATGCCGTTTGCTGCTGAGGAAATCCACCGGAAATGGTGTGAGATCGCAGTGAGACCATTGCTCAATCTCCAAGAACTAAAGACTTCCCAAGTTTTTATTTAGCGGTCCAAACGCGAGCGATTTCTGAGCAGACAATGGCGCCTGCGATTCCCGCATTTAGAGATTCTGCTCCACCTTGCCTTGGAATGTGTACCGATTGAAATTGCAATGGGCTGGCATCCGTAGAGATTCCATGCGATTCGGAACCAATCCAAAGCAGCCCCGATTCCCATTCAATATCGGTATATCGGGTTCCGCTCATGTCGAGAGCATAATGCTGTTGTGATTGAAGAAGGGCTTCGTCTTCAGGTTGGATTTCAGCAACGGGAATCCGAAAAATAGACCCCATTGTGGCCTGTACGCATTTTGGAGACCAGGCATCGGTACTTCCAGCTGTTAGCAAAACTCCGCGCATTCCGAACCAATCTGCCGTGCGAATCATAGTTCCAAGGTTCCCTGGGTCAGCAATTCCAGCGGCAACAAGGACGAATGGCAAAGATGCTTTGGCGTCTCCAAGCTTCGATGACTCGATGATGGACTGCGCGTCACAAGAAGGGATGCTGACAATTGCCATCAAACCTGGAGGTGTTTTTAAGTTGGATATTCGAGCCATCGATTTGGTTGTGACGACTTCAATGTGGCTAGAAAGTGATGCAGGAACATGTTCGAGCATGCTGTCAAGACTGTAAATTCGCAACACTTCCATGCTGCTCTCACTCAATTCAATCAGGCCTTTTACTCCCTCGACGATGAAGCGATTCATGCGTCTGCGCTCGGGACGGTTGTGGAGAGAGCGAATGGTTAGTATTTCGTTGCGCGTCATGATTGCCAGGTTTCAAGCCCAAAAGTATACGGAAAGCCGTTGGCGTGGTTGGATAATTGCACTCCTCTTTTTGGGTCTTTTGGGATGTTCACCAGAACGACACTTGCAGGGTGAGGACCAGCTCCTTGTAAAGAATGAAATTAAATGGAGCGGAATGGCTTCATCGGAAGCCATACCTGAAGGCGCAACTTCTGTGATTCGACAGCCGGCCAATCGTCAACTTTTGGGCTTGCGCATCCCTCTTTTCATCAATGGACTCATTCGTCCTGAAAAGCTGGAGTCATCTTTAGCAAAACGGATCAACTCTGAAAAGGAAGGAATGGGGTTGAGGCATTGGGTTGCCTGCAGTCTTGGTGAGCCACCGATTATTTTCGATGCTGAGGCCAAGGAACGAACAGAGCGAAACTTGGAAGCCTTGAGTCGAAGAGCGGGTTATTTAAATGCGCGATGTTCTGCCGAGCTTGTGGAGTTAGGGGCGCGTGCGGTTGCGTTAATTTACTCTGTGAATACCGGACCGTTGTGGACCCTGTCGAATGTGTCTTTGGACGTTGAGGAAAGTGGCATGCTTGAGAACGAGATAGAAGGGCAGTTGAGTATTCTTGAAGGCGATGTATTCGATGCGGATCAACTTGAGTTGGAACGTGCCAAATTAGCGCGTTATCTTAAATCAAAGGGCTACGCTAGTTTGGATGAAACACACATCTCCTTCAAAGCTGATACATCGTCTCGAAGTGGCTCGCATACGGTAGCACTAACCCTTGAAATCAGTCCAGCCAAATTCAATGCTATGGGCACTCTGGTTGTGCATCGAAGGTCTCGATTCCGCGAAGTAGAATGGTTGGTTGATTCGCTCTCAAAACCAATTTCGGAGCAAGTCTTAGGTCATTTGATTTCAATAGAACCTGGAATGAGGTACAATGAAGGGGCGATTGAAACGACGTATCGACGTTTGATGCAACTGCCTTCAATAGCGCGTGTTGAAATTCCAGGATCTTTGGATTTTGTGGAAGGGGCGGAGGATGCTTTTGATGTGACCATCAAACTCATTCAACGTCCTCGTTATGGTATTTCTGCTGCCTTGGATATGACGCGCACGAATGCTCGATACGGTCCTGTCATCACCGGTGTCTTTACAGATAGAAATGTTTCTGGAAGAGGCGATATGTTGGAGCTTTCTCTGGCTGGAGGCATTACCTCGTCACAGCCTTTTAGCTATACCGTGTCTACATTAGTACCCAATAGTGGTGCCTGGTCTATTGAAGCTCACTACTCCACGTTAGGGATCCCCCCAATTGCGTTGAGCCGCTTGCGTGCGTCGAATGCTGCAAGAACTGATTTCACAGGTTTATGGAGCAGGGAGTCGCGACCTGAGTACTCTCGGAATTCTGTGGGATTTAAGCACGGTTTTCATTTTGTAGAAAACCCAGATCGTGAAAGCAGGATTTATGTGGATTTGATTGAAGTGAAGTACGCTAAAATTGATGTTGGAGCTGACTTTCAAAGCTGGCTTGACAACGAATCCAATCCATTTATCCAGTATCGATTTCAAGATTATGCATCTGTCCTTTCACGTATGCGATGGACATCGCGATGGAAG
>JAPKAW010000203.1 GCA_028825055.1 Flavobacteriales bacterium
GGACGTGAAAGTGGGGCTCGGAAATGCGTTTACCTTGGACATGACCTTGATTCCTGATTTTGGTCAGGTGGTATCAGATAACTTGGTGCTGAACCTGTCCCCATTCGAGATCCAATTTGACGAAAATCGCCAGTTCTTCAAAGAAGGAACCGAACTCTTTAAGAAAAGCGGAGTTGTATACTCCAGGCGAATCGGAGAAGACGCTCAACTTCTCAATGCATCCAAGATATCTGGGAGGACTAAAGGAGGTCTGGGTGTCGGAATCTTACAGGCTTTTGCTCGGGAAAATGCCGACTCGTCGATGACCTCTTATTCAGTGGCTGTTTTGGACCAAAACCTGCCAAACAATGGATATTTCACCACGACCAGTACGCTAGTGGCTCGCGAAGGAGATCGCATGGATGCGTGGGTTCAAGCAGCCAGTTTTGAAGTCCGTGATCGCAAAAACCTTTGGAGTCTCGAGGGAGGTGGGGCGATCAACAGGAAATTCAACGCCTCACCTAACGAAGAGAACGAAGGCGACACCTGGAGTCTTATTGCAAGCAGAATGGCGGGAAAACTGACCTATACCATTGGTCACTATGAAGAGTCTGCGACCTTTGACCCCAACGACTTGGGCTACCTAGAAGCTCCCAATGCAGCGGTGACATTCGGATCGGTCTCTTACAACATCTACAAACCTTTTGGCCGATTCAATCGGATGAGTTGGTCACTGGACACAGAATACAACCGCATCGAAACGCCCCGAATGTTGAATTCGTGGAACGTAGAAGCGCGGTGGCGAGCCACCACAAAACTATTCAATACGTGGAATGTGAGGCTATCAAGCCAACCCACGCAAGGAAACGACTTTTTCGCCTCCCGCATCGACGGCTTAATCTGGAAGCAACCCGCATGGGTTGTCGTGAACAGCTGGTTTAGCAGTGATTACCGAAAACGCCTTGCAATTGATTTGGGAGGATGGCTTGCTTTTGGTGCTTTGTACAAGGACTGGAAAGAACAATCCATTCGCATTGCACCCCGGATCCGTGTCAACGATCGCTTAATGGTCAAATATGTTTGGAAAATCATCCAAAAATCAAATGAGCGCGGATGGGTGGATGTGCTAATAGATAGCATTGGTGATCCGGAAGGCCCTCCAATCAGTCTCTTTGGTCAACGAGAGAACATCGAACGAACGCAGGTATTGAATGTCAACTACATTTTCAATAATCGCATGAGCTTGTCGACTCGGGTCCGACACTCATGGAGTCAAGTGCGGTATGAAAATTCTTTTTTGATGTTGCCGGAAAATGGAGTCCTCGTCGATACCGATGCCGTTCTCTTACGACCCGACGGAACCTCTGAATACGACGTCAATTTCAATGCG
This sequence comes from Flavobacteriales bacterium, assembly GCA_028825055.1. Lineage (GTDB taxonomy): Bacteria > Bacteroidota > Bacteroidia > Flavobacteriales_D > Sanyastnellaceae > UA16. Next base: position 1,370 of record JAPKAW010000203.1, read on the forward strand.
TGGAGCATCGACTTGGTGTATCGCTGGATCTTCTCTCCTGGTTCCGAAATTAATGTCGTTTGGAAGAACAATTTGCTACAAGACTCCCAGGGTGAAATACTGCCTACTTCCTACCAATCCAACTTTGGACAAATGATTGAACTAGGGTTCGTTAATAGCCTGTCTATCAGAGCTGTATTCTTTATTGACTACAGTCGATTCAAACAAGGAATGCGGGGTTTTCAAGATGGGAAGTAACCCGGATTTTAGCTAGGGAAACGCGACGATACCGTCCCACTCCATCACGTTTCCGACAGCATCCTTGGCTGTAATTTTTACGCGCAGTTCAGCTCGAGAACGGTGCTTTTCATCGGACAGTTCATACCAAATGTGTTCCCGCTTCGGATCCCATCGGAACAGCACCCAGTTTCCATCGATGTAGCCTTCGACCTCCTCCAACCCCGACAAATCATCGGTCACAGAAAAGCGCAACTCAGACCGCCCACTCATGCGCAGGATGGAGCCCGACGCAGACAAGTGAACTCGATTCGGTTGAATAGCAGGCGGAATCGTATCCAACTCCAAGGCATACGTTCCAAACCTACGCGTGGTGAACACCGCCTCTCCCTCGGACAGCGTTGCCGGATATACGGCTTTTAATTCACCATCTTTTTCACGCATGGTAGCCACCCAGCCTCTTTCGGGAACAACCTCAGATGAGTCACTTGCCGGCAGTGGAATGCGAACCGTCAATTTCTTTCGCACAGCCTGACCGACAGAACCCAAGGACCAATTCTCCTCACCTACCTCCTCCAATTCCAGCCAAAAATCATCGTAAAATGCATCGGCAGGAGCACTCACGCTCCCTCCTCGCAGTCCCGAAACAAAACAGCTCTGATCGTACGGATAAAGCTCGGGAGGCACGCACTCACCATAGGCATCTCCCCCTCTCACTGTCCATTCACGCTCCGATTGATTTCCATGAATATCCTCAATACGAATGGCGACAACGGCAGAAGTGCCAGGCGACAAGGACAATTCTGGGGAAAGCGCGGATTCCTTGTAGACAGGCAAGCGGTTACCAGGCAAGCGATGCAACCGATAAACCTGAACTCCCTGCTCATCCCAAACAGGGAAATAGGCATGGGCATTCATGTCGAGCTTAAGAGAAAAGTCCAAAGTATCCAGTTGCCAAGAGAACCAAGACTCCCCATTTAATCGTGCCTCCAAGGCAAAAACGCCGCACGTGTTGTTCGCTGCATCTAAACGGTCCAAAGCCTCTACAGCAAAGCGGATGGACCCTGAAATGGAAATGGTATCGCGTGAATGCTTCGCTCGAAATGGCGCATCCTTCCCTTGAACCTGTGCACCATTGCAAGGTAAAAACCACAGAGCGTCCAACTGAGGAGGAAGGTGATCCTCGATCGGGAAGTTCCAAAGCAAAGGATTCAAAGGCATCTCGCTTCTCGTCTCGCGTACTTCAAAATGCAAGTGAGGACCGCTGCTCCCTCCCGAGTTTCCCGACCACCCAATGGTATCACCCTGTTCGAAGCTAAACGAACGTTTTGGATACAAATTGACAGCAAACCTGTTCAACCGGTAGTGCTCTTCGAGAACCCATCGCTCAAGCGCTGAGTCAAATTTCTGCAAATGAGCATAGACGGTGGTCAGTCCTCCCGGAGAATTCAAATACAACGCCTTTCCATAGCCATAGGGCGAAACCTTCACTCGTGAAATCACACCATCTGCCGCAGCTAGTACAGGAACACCTTCCTTGCCTTGGGTCTTAAAATCCAACCCCGTATGAAAATGATTTGTCCTGAGCTCTCCAAAATTTCCTGCCAAAACAAGCGGAATGGGCAAAGGAGACGCTAAGCCTAATCGTTGTAGCCCTGGTGATTGACCCCACCCCTTTTGCGCACTAACTGCCAAGAAAAGAATGCCAAAAAAAATACCTAAATATCTCATTAACAGAACTAAGCGGGCAAATGGGCTACGGAATATCATCGTGTCAAACAAAATTTCATCAACAATTGAGATGGCAAAACTAACGCGTGAATCACTGCGTTTGTTATGTCCAACGCAACCTTCATTTCGCTAAATTTGTACAGAACAGTATTCCTTGATGGAAGATTTCAACACAACACGCGCAAACACTCCAAAACTTTCGACTTTGAACCAATTATTGGATCAAGTCGAATTGCTGGCGACGGCTTATGAGAAGCAGCGCTCTGAAATGTTGGTCTTGAACTCAGAAATGGAAACGGCCCGTAATGACATCGCAGAAGCACGATCACGTGCCCTGCTTGCAGAACAAGCCTTGAGCGAGCAAACTGCCACAATGGAAACCCGCGATCAATCTGATCAAATGTCTCTTCCATTGAACAGCGAGAAAAATGAACGCCAAGAAATGCCTGTTTCAAACTCACAATATTCACCCCATTTACCCCACAATCAAGCCATCCAAGCCCTTGACCGAAAGGTCATTCAAGAGCTTTTGAATGAAGTTGATTCCTGCATTGCCCTTCTTGAAT
>JAPKAW010000204.1 GCA_028825055.1 Flavobacteriales bacterium
CCCGGCGGAATGAATGTCGTTGATTCCAAGTCCGATGAAGATGAGGTCCAAGTTGAGAGCAGGCCATTCTATTTCCCAGCGTTCGCAGCGCATTGCGCTCGAGACTTTAGCTCCATTGTTTCCCCACTCATAGAGTGTGAATCGAGCTTTTTTTCGATCTGTTGGAACGTGAACTGTCGAGAATAAATCGAAGGCAATAGGCATCTCCCCGAAACGTTCAATCCCGAAGCGGACGGTATCGACGGCTTGGTCAAATTGAAATTGCCATCCTCTCCCATTTGCAAGGGTATCCCGATAAAGGAGCGTTTCATTTCCAAGCCAGCGAGGGATACAACCCGAAGCTTGTCCCCAAATTTCAAGCGTGCTGCTCGCGTGCAAGGTGGAGTCTGATCGAAGCGAAACGTGCTGCCATGTTGCTTGGATGTCTTCGGTATGTGCACGGATTCCAGTGCTACCAAATGGACCTTTGTGTCCACTATGAGCGCAACGCATTCCAGACCATTTTCCGGTATATTCTGTTCTTAAATGGGTTGGAGTGTCCGTCTGGGCCATCCGGTACGGTAGCATCCATCCTCGTGTTTGATTACTCATCGGAAATGCCTCTTCAAATCGTCGTCTTAAGCCTTGACCAATCCAGCCCGTTTGCACATGTGAACCACCGATGTACATGCAGGAAAGAGATCCGATGTCATCATACTGCATCGAGTCCATGGTTTGCCATAAAGCATCAAGTTGAAAGCTCTCTTGAGGCAAGCGCCAGTTTGGCGTTGAAGGAAGCCGGATTGAATCCGACGGCAATGGTGCCGGTGTCGTTTCGGTTGCCCAAATCAGTGCACATAAAACAGATAGATATCTTAGGCTCATGGCAGCGGCTGTGCTGGTGTTTTTTCAGAATGCCAATGCTCCCATGCGACCCATTCAGCATCCAAACTCTGCAAGAGAAGAGATGCTATTTTCTTGGCACCTCTTCGCGTGAAGTGGACATGATCAGAACTAGCAAGTGCGGGGGATGACGTAACCCAAGCTGCCATGGACCCCGCTCCACCCATTACTTCGAAAACATCCCAATAGAGAACATTTTCATTCAATGCAGCTTGACGAAGCGCGTTGCGCACTGGCACAAGCATGGGGTAGGTGATCATGTATTGCTCTTCCTTGGTGGCCATGTCAGAAGGGCCGATAACGACAATGGCTGCGTTTGGAACTATCGTTTGAAACAGTCTAATTTGAGAAGCGAACCACTCACCATATCGTTTAACGGCGGCGGTATCTGCAATGTAGGGAACGGCATTGCCACCAAACTGAAGCAGGATCATCCCAACATCGTGCGATTTTAGTTGAGTTGAAAATTGTGTGCGATCTAGTTGTCGAAATAACGTTCCTGATGACCCACGCATGGCAATATTGTGAAAAACCAGTCCCGTATCGGGAAGCATTCCAATCGCATCAACTTCAGGAACAGAGCCTTCGAACTTGAATTCAATCGATTCAAAAACACTCGATGCCGTCAATTTAGCTACGGGGATAATCAACTCTGATCCCGTGCTATCTGGGGGAATTAGGAATGGGCCTAACAACATCGAGTCCACTTGACAGGTCATGCGAGCATTTGAGTCTGTGCGTCCAAACAGCATTTTGATGGAGTGAACTTGCTGTTCATTTTGACCCGCATGCTTCCGGGGCTTCAGTCGAATCCATGGTGTTTCGTCCGTTTCCAAAGGGGCCTCATGGGTCGCGAAAGAAGCAAGAATTCCATATCTACGGTGATTTATGGTTGTATCTCTGCGGCCAAATCGAGCATGGCGCTGCCATCCGTCTGAGGATGTTTGCACGATGGAGTAAGGAGCGACCAAAGGCTTGGGAGCGAGGTAGCCAATTCCAAACCCGCCCCAACGCTTTTGCCATGAGGTGCGTATGGAGCGCGTTATCCGATCTCCTTCAATTTGAGAATCTCCAAAATGAAAAAAATGAAGCGCTCTTTGACCTTTCCGATGGTGCAGGCGATAAAACAGGTTGGCCAGCTGGTCAAATGCGGACTGGGAGCCTTGTAATTGTAAGTTGGGGTGAAGGGAATTATTTGTGAATTCATGCCGATAGCTAGAAGCCATAAAGGCGTCGTTTTTCGTAGCGTTAGGAGTGGGCTGAAACGTAGTTTTAGGTTGAATATTCGGCGAGTATTGGACCACTGCTGTATCAGGTGTTTCTGCAGTTAGTAAAGTGCTTTGGTTTGAGTCCACTCGAGCATACGTGTCATAGGCCACAAGCAGTGTGTCAATGTATTCTGGCTGCAGAGCTGACTGCGTTGAGTTCATGAAGTCATCCCACTTTGGAAAGGGCAGCAAGTCAAAAGCCGGGGTGTCGGGACGGTTCATCCACAGCATGCTAAACAATCCCACAGCACAAAGAAACCCCAACGTCTTGATTACTGGATGAGTATTCGAGTTCATTCCGTTTGCGGAATACACAGGATCTGGCCAATTTTGATGACAGTGTCAATCCCATTTGTTTCTGCAATTTGTTCGGGCGTTGTCCCTTCAAACCGCTTGGAGATGTTATACAAGGTGTCTCCTTTCCTAACCTCGTGCTCTACGCATGGAGTGGAGAGGGACCTTCGTCCGATTGGTTTTATGGAGTTAGCGGTGTCCATTGTAGCAGTTTCTAATAGGGCACTCGCGTCCCAATTGGCGAGGTCGTCAACATGTTGCGCCCAAACTTCAGCCCAAATTTTGGGGAGAAGGGGTTGGAACTCCTCGAAAATAGCGCACGGCAAGGTTTCATGAATCCACCAGGGAAGAAGTTGTTTTTGAACGTGCTCGGGCATATCCAAAACGTCCTTCAATGCTTCTCGACTGATTTCACCTGGACATGAGATCGTTTCCCATTGAGTCAGCACTTCGCCCCATGGGGCTTCAAATTCCGGAGAATCCAAGTTGACCATAAACCTAGAAACTACGCGATAAAAAGAAAGCCATTCGTCCAACTCTTTGTCATATCCCGGCTTGCCACTCCATCGAGATGCATAGGGCATGCCTTTGATGAATCCAACCAAAACGCGCTCTGGACTCATCGGAAATCGACGCTGTAGTCGATCCAAAATATCCATTGCTGCTCGAGTTGATTCTTGGGGAAGCATGCGTTCATCTACATAGGTGGAGTGGGCAATGCCTTCTTTTTCAGCTTGTGCAAGAGTTAGTCCCCAAAGTCCTGCGCGTTCATTGCCTCCATTGAATGCATGGTTATACGTTGACGCGAGAACAGGAATCCATTGATACGAAGAGGGGAGCTCTTTAAGAGCCAACCCGCGTGCAACGTCGTCTCCATACAGCCCGTGCATGGCATTGACTATTTGAAGACGGAGCATATTTCCTTGCAGGAGAGATTGGACACAAGCATCCTCGAGTATGGGGTCCTGACCCCATGGCTGCAAGGCTTCTTCCAATGCGTCTAGCTGTGGAACGGTATCTTTAAGTCTAGGCAGCGCGTTTGAATCGTACCAGTCAGGAAACCTATGTTGAAAGGATTCAAAGTCCGCATAATTGATTCGTTCCAAGGCCTGTTCCTTCCAAAGTTCGAGATAGGACTGGCTCCAACAGCGCGTAGGGAAATTCAAAAAAAAAGCTGCACATGTAATGATGGCAACGTGAATAATTGTCTTGGAGGACATAGGTCAAAAGTAGGGACACATTTTGATTCAATGGATAAAATGGAGAGTCAAGAACACGCGTCCATAAAACACGACAGAAGACATTTAATAAGTTACGAATACTTGTATTTAATCGTTGAATGACATATATTTGATTTAGGTCGTTGAACATTTGTTCTTGGAGGACCTAGTTGTGAATCGTAGTGAAGCATCTGCAACGGCGGGTGCTT
>JAPKAW010000205.1 GCA_028825055.1 Flavobacteriales bacterium
CTTCCTCGTTGATTGGTTCTCCTACGGTTCCAAGAACTTTAAGCGAAGACAAGTCGTGCTGTGTAACAGGTTCAGATCCGCTTGACATCAGCGACCGAATGGCTGTTGGAGCTGTGTAAAATTGATTCACTTTGTGCTTGGCACAGACCTCCCAAAACCGGCCAGCATCGGGATACGTTGGGATGCCTTCAAACATCAATGAAGTCGCTCCATTTAAAAGGGGGCCATAGATGATGTAGCTGTGTCCTGTAATCCAACCAACGTCTGCAGTGCACCAGTAAACGTCGTCCCCTTCATATTGAAAAACATTGGAAAAGGTATACCCCGCATAAACCATGTACCCCCCATGCACGTGAACTACACCTTTGGGTTTTCCTGTGGATCCCGATGTGTACAAGATGAACAGCATGTCTTCAGAATCCATGGGCTCCGCAGCGCAAACGGTGGATTTCTCCGCTACCAATTCATCCCAGTACAGGTCTCTATCTGGATTCATAGCACAGGCCGTTCCTGTGACTTTCTGTACGACCACAGACTCTACGCAAGTCGAATTTATAATGGCCGTATCGACAGTTTCTTTGAGTGGAATCGTTTTGGTCCCCCGGCGACCTTCATCTGCCGTGATTACAATTTTTGCTTGTGCATCTTCGATTCTATCACGCAATGCTTGGGCACTAAACCCGGCAAAAACAACCGAATGCACGGCTCCAATCCGAGCGCACGCCAAAACAGCAATGGTCAGCTCGGGAGTCATGGGCATGTAAAGCACAACGCGGTCTCCTTTCTTCACTCCTAAAGATTTCAAGGCGTTTCCAAATTGACATGTTTGAGCGTGGAGCTCGACATAAGTCAAAGTTCGGATGGACTCTCGGGGGTCATTGGGCTCCCAAATGATGGCTGTTTTGTCGCCTTGGTTTTGAAGGTGACGGTCCAACGCATTGCATGTGATATTCAACTTTCCGTCCTGAAACCATTCCACATCAGCATCGCTGAAATTTCCCTTGCTTACAGAGGAAAAAGGCTCCATCCATTCGAAGGTATTGGCGATCTCCCTCCAAAATGAATCCGGATGGTCTTTGCTCTTTTGGAAGGCCTTCTGGTAAGCGTCAAATGTTCGAATGCGAAAAGACATGTTCAGAGGGTTGGATTTCGTTAAGATACAAAGCCACTTCTGTCCGGATGTGTGCTCGATGCAATTTCAGAGGAATTCATGAAACCTGAAGTGCTGATGTCGCGTATCTAAGATAAATAAGCATTCAATGGCATTTTCCTGGAACCCTTTTTCTCAATTTGAATTCGATGATAAGAACGTTGTCATCCGGCATCCTAATTCAGGATATTTTGCGCGAATTACGGGCCCTATTGTGGAGCTTTTGAGTCAGTTGCCATTTTCCGATGTTGATGTCGCCGTGAGGGTCTGGCAAGATCGAACTGGAGCAAGGGAAGAGACCCTGCGAATGGCGGGCGACGTCTGGCAAAAACTGTGCGACTGGGATATCGTATTGAGTTCACCCAAGGAGGCTACCAAGGAAAGTAACCCGTCTCAATGGATTACTTTGATGCCACAAGAAAGCCATTCGCATGTGATGCGTTTCATGGATTTTCAAGACTTTCAGTTCGACGAAGACAAGCGATTTGGAGGAAATGAAGATGTCTATGATGATGACATTTGGTCCTTAGGAGCTTGACTCTAATTTCGGAATCCTTGGCTAGGAATAGGAAAAAAAACTTTTCTCATCTCCACCTTAAGTGCTTGATTGATCGGCCTTCAGTTTGAATTTCTTTGAGAGATGCTACACCGATTTGGATGTGTTCTTCGGCAAAATTCTTTGTGACCACGCGGTCACTTTCTTCCGTTTTTACACCAGAAGGGGTCATGGGTTCATCACTCACAAGAAGCAGTGCGCCAACGGATAAACGGTTGGCAAACCCAACAGAGAAAAGCGTAGCGGTTTCCATGTCAATGGCTTGTGCCCGAGTACCTTTTAAATATTCTTTAAATTCTTCATCGTGCTCCCATACCCTGCGATTGGTGGTGTACACCGAACCGGTGTCGTAATCTCGATTGAAGTCCCGGATGGTGGATGAAATGGCCCGTTGTAAAGCGAAGCTGGGAAGTGCAGGAACCTCAGGCGGGAAGTAATCATCCGATGTTCCTTCTCCTCGGATTCCGGCTAGTGGTAAAATCAAGTCGCCAATTTTATTTCGTTCTTTCAACGAACCGCATTTGCCTAAGAATAGAACCGCTTTTGGCTTGATTGCAGAAAGTAAATCCATAATGGTTGCTGCATTCGCACTTCCCATTCCAAAATTGATCATTGTGATGTCATGGGCTGTGGCATTGGGCATGGCTTTATCACGTCCAATGATTTCAACTTCTTGAGACTCTGCAAAGCTTTCGAGGTAATGATTAAAATTTGTAAGAAGAATGAATTGCCCAAATTCATTCAGCTCAAGTCCTGTATATCGTGGGAGCCAATTGGTAACGATCGAATGTTTATCATGCATATCTGCAATATAGAGGCTCTGACTTTAGCATTTTGAAGCGACATTGCAGCTGATGAGAAAAGAAGTGCAGTTAGAATCCTCCTTCGAGGAGTGGAGTGTCGGAGACTTGGATGTCCTCGAACAGGATTTGCTCAAGGCGGCCCATGCGGCCTGCAAAAATGCCTATGCACCGTATTCAAATTTCAGAGTGGGCTCTGCGGTGCTGCTCAAATCGGGTCGAACAGTCATAGGAAGCAACCAAGAGAACATGGCCTACCCTAGTGGGTTGTGCGCAGAAAGAGTCGCTTTTTTTAGTGCTGGAGCCCAGTTCCCAGGGGATGATATAGTCGCAGCAGCAGTGGTCACGGATGTCAAAATGCCTCTGGAACATTTCTCTCCTTGCGGAGGCTGCCGTCAGGTTATGGTGGAATCCGAGCTGCGTCAGGAGGAATCCATTCGTTTTTTGATGCAAGCCGGAGATTCGGGCGTATTGGTTTCTCCGGATGTCATTCGGTTTCTTCCTTTGGCTTTTCAGCTTCCAGCGCGGTAAAGACTGAAACATTCAGGGCAATCCAAACGTAATGGATTGAACGGGTAAACCGCACCCCTGAACCCCATGTCCAATTCGAATTTTTCTCGCTGTAAACGTCCATTCAAGTGGAGGCCTTTTCGCCTATTCTTGACTGTCGTTTTTGGTTTTTACTCCTTAGGGAGTTGGAGTCAAACCGGACTCTTGGGAGGCAGTGGTACTGTTCAGCTTGGTGCTGGTCTTGATGGCAATGTTTGGAAAATACCGCTCATTGACGCAAGTCGTTCCTTGGCTCCCCAAGGGGATGGATTCACAATGCTTCAAGCTCACTGGAAGAAGGAAGCAGTCCGTGGTGTGAATCATTGGATCATGCATGCTTCTGGGTCCGCGAAAAAATTTGCAGTCCAAAGCCGAGCAAATGCACATAAAGTTGAAGTTGCCGCCAAGCTGTTGCATCGCTTGAGCGATCGTGTTCGAGGTGATTTGGGCATGCTACTCATACAGCAGCAGCAGTTGGAGGTGCATTGGGATGACAACGAACAGTGGTCTTCCATGGGGCGGATGGTTATGCAGTCGCATGCCTGCATGAATTTTGAATTAAGCTCGCGCATTCAATCTGACCTCGGCGTAACATGGAATCGCTCCGCTTACAACCGGCAGTCCCCAGCATATAGCAGCGAATCATTCAATCTGCATGCTGCATGGAAGTTGCTTTTATTGCGTCGAGCTCATGGCTTGCGTAGATTCGATTTGGTCAATCCAAAGCGTACGTTGAAGGCCGGTACCGTTCAAGTGCGTATGCAATTCAGTCAGCGAAATTTTGACGACTGGATGGTGAGCCGATCGGATGTCA
>JAPKAW010000206.1 GCA_028825055.1 Flavobacteriales bacterium
AATGGCAGAAAGGCACTGCAACGTGGGGTGGTGGTGCACCCAAAGTGAATGGCATTCATGGATGAGTCAATCCTCGGGAGAATGGCTGGAGCTCACCTCACTTGAGTGGCTCCAGCCGGTCCATGCCATAGAGCACGCCCCACATAGTGCTGCGCAAATTGCACAGCGCTGGATGAGCATCCCTCTAGAGAAGGCGCAAATGCTTGCTCAAGTCATCGAGATCGACCAAAAAAGAGTAGAAGTTAGTCGCGGATTTGTTGTCCACGATGATTGGCCTAGTCTATCGCATCGGCAATGACCTAATTTTACAACGATTCGAGCACGGTCCCTGGAATCGGGTTAAGCCGAACACCATAGACCCCGCCTTACCTTCTACCAGCATTTTCGTTTATGAAATTCATCCCTCCAATGCGTCTATTGCTTCTCATAGGAGCGATTATTTCCAGTCATTTCTTGGCGAATGCGCAACGCCCAGAAGGGCGCCCGGCGGGGAGTACACCTCCAGCAATTGGAAAGGTATTGGGGCAAGTGGTGGATAAATCGAGTGGACAACCGGTCCCCTTCGCGGCAATTTCAGTCATGAGCCTTCGGGATAGTTCGATCGCAAGCGGTCAGCTCGCAAATGAAGATGGTCAATTTATGTTGAAGGACATCCCGCTTGGACGTTACCGGCTGCAAGTAAATTTCATGGGCTTTGACCCTTGGAAGTCTGACCCGTTTTCTCTTTCTCAACGAACTGCCACTGTTTTCGACGCAGGTGTCATCCGGATGCAGTCAAGAATCAATAATCTTGAAGAAGCGGTCGTCTTAGAAGAAGCCAGCACACTCGAGATGCTCATCGATCGTCGGATTTTTAACGTCGGCAACGATTTGTCCGCAGCAGGCGGAACAGCCAGCGAATTGCTTGTCAACGTACCATCTGTTTCTGTAGATATTGACGGCAATATTTCTTTGAGAGGGTCATCGAACGTCCAGATACTGATCGACGGGAGACCTTCCGGAATGACGGGATCGACTGAAAATGCATTTTTGGAACAGATCCCAGCAAGTGCCATCGATCGGGTCGAAGTCATCACAAACCCTTCGGCAAAATACGATCCTGATGGCATGGCAGGCATTCTCAATATAATTCTCAAGAAGAACAAGTTGCAAGGGTTTCATGGCCAATTGCAAGCGACACCGGGGACTGGTGACAATTACAATAGCAGTATCTCATTGAATTTCAAAAACGACCAGTATAGCCTATTCAGTAGCGCGAGTTGGAATCAGCGCGACCAATTCAACACATCAGAAACATTCCGCCTATTTGATGCGGTCGACAGCACGTCTGAATTGACGCAAATGAAGGATGGCAATAGGTTACGCGAAAGCCTAAGCGGCAAAATCGGTGCAGAGTGGTATCCTTCCCCTTCTGAGGTGCTTTCCGTCAGCGTCAATTTCTCAGGCAACGAATCCAAGAGAACAGGGACAACGCTCAATGACGAGGGTTGGGACACAGGGTACCTGTTAAGGACGGAGCGAGCGGACACGAATGATTCAAAAGGAACCGGGCAAGACATCGACGTGAGTTACCGCAAAGAATTTGAGAACAATCCTTCCCACTTCTTTCGGGCCATGGTTCGACACTCCAGCTCGGACTCTGACAACGAGAACTTCATCATAGAATCACTTCGTGAACTGGACGGAATGTCCATTGCGGACACGAACATCCAACACACTGCTCGTATTCGCACCGTCGCGCAAATCGATTTTGAAAAACCACTGCCCAACGAGGGGAAATGGGAATGGGGACTGAAGTCCAATATCAGCAATTCTTCTGATGAGTACGTTTACCTCTCTCCCGATAGCTCCGTTTGGGAAAATGGCCTGTACGTTCCGATCAACGCACTGAGAAGCGGTTACGACTTCAATTACCACGAAGAAGTACACGCCGCTTATTCGACGTTTGGGCGCAAATGGGGCGTCTGGGGTCTGCAGAGTGGATTGCGTCTAGAGCAAGTCTTCACCTCGGCGACAATCACGAGAGAAAATCCTTTTGAAAACGATTACTTCTCTGTCTACCCCTCTTTCAATATTTCAAGACAGCGAAATGACGAGGTCAGTTGGATTGGCAGTTATAGCCGTCGTGTCAACAGACCTCGGGGACGACAAGTTTCGCCGTTTATTGACGATCGAGACAACCGCAATATTCGTGTTGGAAACCCTCAATTAAGGCCGGAATATACCCATTCGATGGAATTTGGACACCAGTGGTCCAAGGGCCGGAAATCAATCACGACCTCCCTTTTCGTAAAGCAAACCAAAGACGTCATTCGACGATTTTCAACGGTAGACGAAGCTGGAATTTCAACATCCTCCTACCTCAATTTGGACTCAAGAAGAGACGAAGGACTCGAGGTGGTGGCCATGTCTTCTTTAGGACGAGGCGGTTCATTGCGTTTTACAGGAAGTGTATACCACCTTGCTAACTCCGTCGGAGACGTAGAAAACGCGTCAGACAGTGAGGGATGGTCGTATTCGGTCAACGTTTTTGCAAACAAATCATTCGGCACAAACGGGCTTTGGAAATGGCAGATCAATGGAATGCATCGCGGCCCGTCCGTCACGGCTCAAGGTCAATTCAACGGCTTTACGTTTGCGGATGCTTCGTTACAACGCAAACTAAACGACGGTAAATTGACGATCACCTTGAAGCTCAGCGACGTCTTCAATACGCGACAATGGTCTTACAGCTCGGACATCCCAAGTCTTTATCGGGAAAGCACCCACAAACGCGAGTCTCAAAACCTCTTTCTCACCATCTCCTGGAATTTGGGGAAATTGGAAGCCGGCAAAGGACGATCAGGACGTCCTAGCAGTGGAGGAGCATCAGGAGGGATGGACGGCGTTGATTTCTGATTGACGCTGCAGAGGATAAGATGGGGTTTTCCACGGACGCTTTAGCACGGGTGGAAGCGGCGAAAACCGCTTGGTAAAAGCATTCACCACGGCATGAAACAAGGGGTTCCGAAATTTAACATCGCATTGCAATCGCCGAGGCAAAGCACCGATTGAGGACTTGACATCCAAAGCAGTACGCCCCATATGCACCTCTTGAGAACCCGCCGTAATGCCGAGCTGCACAAATTCAAGCAACATCCGTTGGTAGATCGCATGGGATTTTATCAGCTCCGGTTTGAAGCCTACAAAAAAGGCTTCTATCGCGTCAGATGTGACATATGCACATTGAAAACCGACGCGCTTGCCTTCCAAGACATAAACGGAAACAACGAATGCTTCACCCCAGAAACGTTTGGATTCGATTAGTTCTTCAAGGTGCAACGAACCCAACCGAAAGCCAGAACGCTCAAAAACCAACCGATACAATTCAATCAATTCGTGTCCTTCTTCCTGCAACTGCTCGAGAGACCACATTTCAATTTCAAAATCTTCAGACAACGATAGAATGCGCTTGAACTTGGTTCGAGATTTGGTCACAAGTGAAGGCATGCAATCTTCGAGCGTGTTCCACAAAGGATCGAGATGCACGATCATCTCTGGATCGAACTCCATCGGAGTCCATCCAGGGAACAAAGCCGACTTGCTGGCTCCGTCCCGAATGACAGTATCCTTTGCCATGACAACTTGCGGTATGCGATTCCCCCAATCACTGGCAGAATGAAACATGCTGTTTTCGACGCAGTCCTGTTGCTGTTTATAGGAAACATCCGGTGTAAATCGAAACCCATGGTCTCCACTTCCGAGGGTCGTCCCCATAACGCGAACAGAAAATTTCAGTCGTCCTGATCGCCCGTGCAACAGGGAGCTCACGGTATCAAACACAAACGACCTACTCTCCAAGTGACCGGACAAATTCACAC
>JAPKAW010000207.1 GCA_028825055.1 Flavobacteriales bacterium
GAGCTCCAGCCGGCAAATCAAATGGCACGTGAAGCAAATACTCGCGTTCCGTCCCGTTCCAATCGAAGGTATGGATGTAATCACAACCCATGGTACCGACAGTGGCGCCAAGTGTGAAGTTCACAGCCACTATGTCGAGGCAGCCTCCTAGCTGCCAGTCACAGCCGTCGTCCATGATTTCAATGGGGAAGTATCCGAGTTCACCATCGTTGAATATAATGGATTGGGTCACCTCATCATCAACCAATACTTCCACCACTGTTCCAAATCCCCAGCCGTGGCCAGTAAAAGAATTCGCTTGGATGTATGAACACGGCTCGCTCAAGCACAAGGTGTCATAGGTGTGTTGGCCATTTCCAGTCCAATCATAATGCCCGATTACCTCACTTTCGGCCGAGAACACATCCCATGTTATTTCGGAATTCGAAAAGGACGTGAACGTGTGCATGACCACTTCGGTTCCTTCACATTGGGCACGCATGACCGTTGGACTGTAAGCGAGGAGGAGGAGGATTAGCTTGCTGTATCTCATGAACATGGAAAAGGGCCACTCTGCAACAGAATGGCCCTTTGATAAATCAGCTTCTTAATGAACGATCGATAGACGCTGCTTGTTTCCGTTGACCGGACCCATCAGGTATTGGCCTGAAGCAAGGTCGCTCACGTCGAGTGATGTCATTCCCGTATTGATTAGAAGCCGTCGCACCTCTCGGCCTTGCTGGTCATAAATGACCCAATCAGAAGCAGCACCCGACCAATTTACGGTTACTTGATTGCTCGCAGGATTCGGCGTCAATTGCCACGCTACATTTCCAACCTCTGAAACACCCGTTGAATTTGGCGTCAGAGTTTGACAAACAATGGTGCTACAACCGTCCGCTGTTGTCTCCTCCACACAAAGTTCGCAGTCTTCCAGGAAATCAAACACCAAGATCGCCGTGTTGCTCCCGTCCTGTTCAAACACTCCACAAGCCGAATAAAAGACAAAGAATGAATCTTCTTGTCCTCCCTCATACACATACGTATAGGTCGCTCCATTGGACACGAGTGTATCGCCAACAATCACACCCGACTCGACGTATTCACACAGCTCAGTTGTGAATGGATTGGAGCATGCATTGAAATTACACGCATTGGGATCTGGGCATGCAACCGGAAAAGAACTGTCTGGGGCGATATAACCTCCATAAAATGTGTTCTGAAAACCGTTACCGTCCCACAAGAAATCGATGTTTCCAGCGATGTCTGAATTGTAGTTCATGGTATCTCCGCAAACACTCAATGTCAAGGTTTGGAGGTCATCTACTAGGACTTGGAATCCGCCTGCGATGAGGGTTTGTTCTACAAGTGGAAATAACACAAAATAGAGCGGACCACCGGTGCTATCCTGCGTCAGGGGCACTGGTAAGTCGTTCCACCCGGCATATCCACTTTCACACTCTTCGAATTCGTACAATCCGATAAAATCATTTTCGTCAAGTGTAAAATGTTCCGTATCGAAATACACGCAATCCTCAGTTCCTTCAGAACCTTCTTCGAAATTACACGCCAAAGGGTCGTCACAGAAAACAGGTGGGTATGTGCAAGCTTCATTGTCTGGAATGGCACAGATGTCGAAGTTGTCGGCCTCAACATCGCCACATCCCAACGAAGCGTTAGCAATCGGAGAAACGTAATATTGAATCATCTCACCGAGGTACCAATATCCGTTCTCGTACGT
This sequence comes from Flavobacteriales bacterium, assembly GCA_028825055.1. GTDB lineage: Bacteria > Bacteroidota > Bacteroidia > Flavobacteriales_D > Sanyastnellaceae > UA16. The sequence goes on from JAPKAW010000207.1 coordinate 1,721, forward strand.
GTCCATCACCACACCTATACCCGGCACAACAGCGTTCATTTCATCCCCGCAAAAGGCAAAGGTTGAATAGGTCATCAGTCCAATAAATTGGTCCGCTTCTTCCTGAGAAGTCGCACCGGAATTGACTGCCCAAGCGAAGTAATCGAAAACGCTTTCATCAATGACAAAAACCAAGTAACCCGCATCATCTTCTTCCATTTGAACCTGAAGATCATTCAATGGCTGCACGGCACAAGTAGCGGTCGAGTCCAGATACGATTGACCAAAAGGAATGCCCAACAACATGCCCTGACTGAGATCTTCATCAGATGCGCTGAAATTGCACAATTCGGTGCCTTCAGGGTTGTAATTACATGCTAATTCATCCATGCATTGGCTCCATACAGAAGAAGAAAAAGCGACCAAAAGCGCGAATGAAAGCACCGCGTTGAAGACCGTTCTAAATAGAAATATTCTCATTCTTAAAAATTATATTATTGGACAAAACTAACGGTGTCATTGAGAAAACCAAATAAATCCAGATTAACCTGTATACGCGTTTGAAAAAAATGAAGAAGCAATATTTACTTGACGCAAGCTAGGACCTTGCTGCAGGCCTAATTATTCTGGTCGACGTCAGAAAGCGATTGGAGTCCCGAATCTGTCATGAGCCAATAGCCTGGTTCCATAAAATCCACTATCGTTTCAGAAAACCCTTCAACTTCTAGAGAGCAACCCCCGCAATCGTCATAGAGTTTCACCACCTGTTCGATTGAGTTTGCCGATTTCACATCAATGATCAACGTGTCCCCGATTGGCATGGACAGCGTCAACACAGCATACTGCCCTCTGTAAAGGTCTTCCGTTGGAAAGGTTATTTGAGTGGGCAGATTCAAGGAGCCATCGGCATTCCAATGCACATCAAACGCAATGTTCTTGGCACGGTTGCGCGCAATCGATGGTGTCATACCAAAACTACAGCGCTCTATGGTCAACTCAGAAGTGGTCTTTTCAGTCGGGATGACATCAAAGTCCATCAACACCAAAGCTGTTTCTTCTTTCAGCAGGAACAACTGCGTTTGATTCAAAAAGACACCCCCTCCTTCGAGGTCAGGGGGCGTTGCATGAAGTGATAGTGTGTGTTCATCCTGGCTCCGACTCAACGTTTGACTCAACGTTTGACTCAAGCAAATCTCCTCCTCAGAGTCCAAGCCAATTCGAGCCCCAATACTGGTCACTCCAATGAGGCCAATGAACGAGCAGATTAGCCCAATCCCCAAACCAGCAGCAACACGCTCTTTTTTCATTTTCGACCGAAAAACGAGCCGAAGGAAGAGCAAAATCAACACCACAGTGGGAAAGGCCAGTAGCAGAATGGACCAAACTCCCAAATGCTCTGAAACGAAATCTGAGGGCATGCCCAGTTGAGAAATATTCTTGAAAAATTGAAATTCAGCCATCACACCCTCCAACCCCATCAAAATGACGGGAAACCCTGTGAAAAAAGCAAAAACGACAATCGCTACACTGAATAAAACAAGCGTTCCGATGGCCAGCAAGCTCCAGCCTGCTATCCGAAACAAAACCAATAACAGCGTCCCCACAACTTCAAGCGCTTGTTTCAAAAAAGCGCCCAATCGCTGTCCTAATGTCCATTCTCGAACGGATTTCCCTACCTCATCGAATTCCGTTTGAACCCGTGATTTAATGTTCTCAAAGTTGGCGGACTCGCCCCGCATGGAAAGCTGCTCTGCAACCGTCACAGCCTTCGGTGTAATCACCCATAAAACCAGATACCCTATGATGCTAATAGGCCCCAAAAAGAATATGGACACAAAAAACGCGAGACGTATGATGACGGGATCTTGCTTGAAATAATGGCCCAAACCGGTCGCCACTCCACCCATCAAACGCGTCTCACCATCGCGGAAAAGGCGTCGCAATCCAGCCTGTTTGTGAGTTCCCTTTTCTTCATTGTCCTCGCCCTTCTCCGCAGCCTCTTCTTGAAAATTAGAAGGGGCTCCCATTTGAGCGCATGCTTGTTGAACATCCTGGAGTGAAATCACCTCACGTCCCGATTCGAGGGTTTGTTGAAACAACTCGGCCAATCGAGCTTCCACCTCCACGATGATCTCATCCTTACCCTCAGTCTG
>JAPKAW010000208.1 GCA_028825055.1 Flavobacteriales bacterium
TATGGGGTGCACGGCAAAACCACCTTCAAGGAAGAGTTTGTGACGTGTGGTGGGGTGAACTTGTCAGAAGTCGATTTCGCTACCATGCAGAGCAAGGTGATGCCCGGGTTGTATTTCGCCGGCGAGGTACTCGATGTCGATGGCATTACCGGTGGATTCAATTTCCAAGCGGCCTGGACGACCGGATTTCTTGCGGGACGTTTGCGTTAGGTCGATCAGATTGGTGATACATATTCTGAATTATTCTCCTTCAGGGGCTCTTATTTTCTTGTGCTTAACTTGCTCTGAAAACTGATTTCATTTTCCTGATCCTGAGCACAAATGCGCCATGCATAACATCAAAACGACTTTCCTCAGCCTTTTCCTTCTTCTTTTTAGTTGGAGTGCCCAAGGTCAATTGGGCAATTCACGGGTTTTGATCATTGGAGTGGATGGCGTGCGTCCCGATGCCCTGGAAGTAGCCAATACACCCAACATGGACGCCTTGATCGTCAATGGCATTTTCAGTGCAGACGCGTTGAATGAAGACATCACCATGAGCGGCCCCGGTTGGTCTGCGAATCTAACCGGTGTCTGGTCTGATTCCCACGGCGTGACCAACAACGACTTCACGGGCAGCAATTTCGATGTCTTCCCTTCCTTCATGAAGCGGCTAGAGATGAGCAATCCCGGACTCAACACGCACTCCGTTTGCCACTGGGGTCCAATCAACGATTATATCTTGGAAGCTGATGTCGACGAGGCATCCAATGTGACTTCCGATGCTGCTGTGGCATCTTCGGGCGTTTCGATACTTGATGGGGACCCCCACGCCATCTTTCTCCATTTGGACGATGTGGACTTAGCGGGCCACTCCTTTGGTTACAGCACTGCAGTTTCGCAATACGTGGAGGCCATTGAGAATGCCGACGAACACATTGGGCTCGTCATCGAGGCCTTGGAAGATCGACCCAATTATAACGCGGAAAACTGGCTTGTAATCGTCACCACGGATCACGGCGGAATCGGTTTTGGTCATGGTGGAAACTCATTGGATGAACAGAATGTTTTCTTCATTGCTAGCGGCAACTCCGTCCCGATGGAAGTCATTGAAAAGGACACACTCGAAGTCCTTCCTCCTCCCCTCAACTGCATTGCGCCGGGTGCATCCGAATTGACTTTTACTGGCGGTGGAGACAACGTATACATTCCGCAATCCCCTGAGCTCGAACTGGGAACTGACGTTGATTTCACATTGGAACTGCGCATGCGGACGAACACTTCGCCAGACGTTGCAATGATCGGCAACAAAGACTGGGATTCTGGGCTGAATCCGGGGTTTGTCTTCTCGTTTGAATACCCGAGCGGTCCTGCATGGAAAGTGAACATCAGCGATGGGAACAGCCGGGCTGACGCTAACGGAGCCGCGGGCATTTCAGATGGCCAGTGGCATACGCTCTCCTGTTCATTTGATCGAGATGGCACCATGAAATTGTACACGGATGGTGTCTTTTCAGCTGAGGAGGACATCTCTCAGATTGGGAATATCGACGTCGACATGGGCTGGTTTCTCGGATCGGATATCGATGGGGGCTATAGCTTCTCAGGAAGTCTCGCCGAGTTACGTTTTTGGCATGGACTTTTGGATGACGAAACCATCGCTAACTGGCATTGCGCTGCCTTGACTTCCGACCATCCCTTTATCGAAGGCTTACAAGCTCACTGGGAATTGACTGAAGGCTCAGGCTTGGAAATCGCCAACAGTTTAGACGAGTCATTGGCTGGAGTCATCACAGGTGCCACATGGCAATCTTCGCAAGAGCAGGTCGTGTTTGACTACTCCAATACTCCACGGATCGTAGACGTCCCAGTAACCGCCATGGAACACCTGTGCTTGGAAGTCGACCCTAATTGGAACCTTGATGGAATCTCTTGGGTAGACGGATGCTCAAGCAGCGGCCTGGTTCAGACCAATTCAGATCAACTTCCACTCCAAATTTTTCCAAACCCCGGTCGTGACATACTCACACTGAAAGGCATTCAAGAAGTGAGCATTATTTCAGTATTCAATGTCCAAGGTTCTCTCATCCGCTCATTCGCAACTCCTCGTGATTTTACATTGAACACCACTGATTGGCCCGACGGTCTATATTTTATACGAGTGCAAAGCCAGGAATGGATTCAGGAATGCAAGTGGTTGAAACAAAATTAGAGCTGTGCTTATACCCTCTCAATTTTACGCTATATGCTACCAGTCATAAAAGCAAAATCTCTGTAAGCATCTGATCTAAAGGATTTTTTAAATTCTAGCGCCTTTTCGATTCGTTCATTAGAATGGCACTAAAACCGAGTGAAAGCGACCGAAAAAGCGTCTCTTAAAAGCTGAATCCTTCACACTCCCGAACCTATGCAGTGAGCACTAAAAAAATGTCTTCAGCTCCTCTGATTGCGTCGCTAAGGTGACCATGACTTCATTCCAACGACAAAAAAACTTGCAGAAGATGCAAGAGAGAGTTCATGCTTAGGACTTCAAAGTCTTCCGTGCTTTAGCATCCGGATCTAACACCCCTGGCGACTTGACCCTGTATACCGTGAACTGTAACGAAGCCTTTTACTTCATCCGCCTAGACAGTGCAGCGGTGATTCAGGATATTCGATGGGTCACATAAAACTGAAGCACCGGAATTGCATTCAATTTATTTGAATGCGCTTTTCTACGCTGCCGTCTGAATACAAGTAAAGCTGCAATCGATTGGGTTGGACATTCGTAGTTCTTCCCATCAAGTCCATCACACGAACTACCTTCCTAGTGAGTGGGATTGACGCCATCTCTGAAGCAATGGAGTTTGTGGTTTCTTCACAAGCCGAAGAGAAGAACTCCCAGAGTAAATCTGTACTATTAATGTCCTGGTTGCCCCACGAGCCGAACCAGTCATGAAACCCTCCATTGACCCGGTAATGATGGAACTCTTGCCCATCTGAGGCACCATAATGCCGAATAAAATCGACGGTACTCAGGTCAAAAAGCACCGTATTGGGAACGGCTTCTTCGACCGTTTCAGTGGTCCCCATCAGTCCTGTCCAATATCCCATCACATTCTCTACACCCCACCCCCCGCTCCAAGGACCATCAAGAATTACACCTTGATTGTAGCTGACCGTTGGATCCAAGGTGCCGTGCAAATGAATGATTGGCAAAACAGTTTCAGGGTTGCAGTTGACTTGATCGTAAGCACTCATATTTCCAGCTACTGATCCTATGGCACTGAACAAATCCGGTCTTTCACAGGCCAAGGTATAGCTCATAAACCCCCCATTCGACATGCCGCATGAGAACGTGCACGCTGCGCTCAAACCATACTGCTCTTGCAAAGTCTCCACCAATAAGGAAAGGAAACCGATGTCATCGGTTTCGCTTATTCCCAGGTTCGCATTCCAGTGGTTGAAGCCAAAATCATCCAATGTCCCTTGCGGATAACACACCACCGCATCTCCGCTTTCAGCGACATCGGCCCAACCTGAGTAACCTCGAATGATGTTGGCCGAGCTTACATAAGCATGAAGTACTAAAACGAGTGGCATCCCTTCTGTTTCCCCATCCGGCAAATCCAAAAGGTATGTGCGTTCCAATCCATCATGAATCAATACGAATTCCTCTTGAGCACTAAGAGGATTCCCAAAGGCACAGAAAGAAAAAAGCACGAGCGTGACAAATCGACTATTCCACATGCTCCAAAGTTACGAATCAATGGAGCCTCGCAAATGACTCCACTATTCGTGCAACTCAATTCCAAAAAGCGCCTCGTCTACTTGAATAATTTAATACCCTGCAATCAGTCAAAACAC
>JAPKAW010000209.1 GCA_028825055.1 Flavobacteriales bacterium
GCAGAAGGGTGATGTTCCGCGACAGAAAGCGCGGCAAAAAAACCAGCCGCTCCGCCTCCAATGACCGCCACACGCATCCCGTCTTCCATGAGTGCAAATTATGCAATGCCTGAAAGAAACGTAGACATCTTGGAAATAAATTACATTCGCTTTATGCGCTTTATTCTCATTTCTGTTTTTCTCGTTTTTACGAGCTCTTCTCATGCTCAGACCTGTGACCTCTTGACGTTGGAAGGTGTATGGCTTGACCCATTTGATAACCAACAGATTAACGTGCTTTGCACCAATGAGTCTTGGGATGAGATTTACAGTTATCCAAGCTGGCTGATGCGGGATATGGAAGGAAATGTAATTGCGGAAGAGCAAGTAGAATATTTTGGAATTGCCGGCCCTTCCTTTCATCGCTTGGTGACCACGGAACCTTGGCCAGATAATACCGATTCAATGCCCGTTACCATGGAATTGTGGACGGGTTTTAGTGAGGCCTTGGCTTGCAGCTTCGTATGGGAATTTGTTCCACGAGAATTGCAATGGACGGGGACAGGAGATCAAGGGTGTTTTCCAGTCCGTGTCGTCGCCTATTCCAATGAAATAAATGGTTGCAGCCTTTCTTTGAGTTTGGAAAATGGCGTTGGTGAAAACGTTTGGTCAGAAGTTCTTGAGATCGATGAATCAACACAGTTTGTGGCACAATCGGACTCCCTATGTCTGAGCCAGTTTGAGTGCTATGACCTGCAAGCGATAAGTTCACCCACGTCATACATCAACATGCAGCTGGTTGACCCTGCAGATGGGATGGCATTGAATCTTAACCATTGGTCCTATTATTCAATTTTTGATGAAGTTATGCCGTTGGACACCACGTTTACACTAGATCTTTATGGGGGAAATTGCAGCCAGGATCAATCTATCTCCGCCTCTGAAGTGGCTCGTGACTTAATGTATCCAAACCCAGTGAATAAAGGGGGGCGATTCAGGGTTCCTTTTGTGATGGGTGATGAAGTCACGCTTTGGGATGGGACGGGTCACAGAATGGATCTCGATGAGAGTGTGGAATTGATGGCTCCGAGTGTAGCTGGTGTTTACTACATAGTTGTGAAATCCATCCACAATACAGAGGTTTACACATTGATTGTAAAATGATTGAGGTTGTTTGTAGTGGCGAGTTATTTCTCACGGGATGCAGGTTGAATCGTATCGAAAGGTGAGCCTCTCTCATTAACTTTGCGCACGAAATAAAATTGTTAAAAGCGCTTTTTATAACTCGACAATCCATGATGACTAGGACAAAATTAGTCGCGCTTATTATCGGGCTTAGTTGTTTGTCACCTGCGTTTGCGCAAACCGGAGACATTCGCGTAACCGTAAATCCCGAAGGCGCGCAAATTGATAGGATCTTCATTATACCCGGTGAGTCTGAGGGATGCTCGGGAGGGCAGCTGACCAGCGAATCTGTGGTAACCTTAGCGGAAATGCAGTTGGGTCAAGTGTATACCATTTTGGAAAGGAAGTACTTGGATATGGTGTTAGAGGAGCAGCGATTGGGAATGTCGGGGCTTGTGTTTCAAAACTCAGCTGTTGATGCCGGTAGGCTAAAAGGATCGCAAGGAGTTGTGTTTTGTTCCGTAGGCTGCATTCAATCAAGGGAGGTCATCAATCTAAAATTGGTCGATTGTCAAGAGGGGGTGCAGCAATGGAATGCTTCGGGAGTGAATGCTGACATCTTCAAGCTGTTGTCTACGATTCTTGACGAATTGAACAATGCCCCTGCTCAATTGGAACTCAAATCCCAACAAGAGGACAGAGAACGTCAAATTAGAGAAGATGCGGCGGCTTTGGCGGCTCAAGAAGCAGATTCGGCTCAAGACGCTGATGACCGGGCTTTTGACTGTTATGATGTAAGTCATGGTGGGCACTCCTATGAGCTTATTCGCATCGGTGACGATTGTTGGTTTGCCGAAAACTTACGGAGCGACCAATATGCCAATGGGGCGTTGATCGTTCGTGTGACAGGAGTGAAAGAGTGGAAATCATGGAGCAAGTCCAACGATTCATTTACTGGGGCTTACTGCTTGCATGATCAACCAGGGAAATCGGATGTTTACGGCTACTTATACAACCTGCATGCCGTCCATTGTACTTACGGGCTATGTCCAACGGGTTGGGAGGTTCCTTCTGCAGGTGAATGGGCAGCCTTGAGCTGGGATCTTGGAGGGGAAAGGGTGGCAGGAAGCAAGTTGAAATCAGAATCCATGAACGGGAACAATTCAAGTGGGTTTAAAGCGCTGCCCGCTGGTTTAAAATCAAGTTCGGGTGAAATAGAAGAACTGGAATTTTCGGGGCATTGGTGGGCATCAGATGCTATTGTCAAGAAAAAAGGAAGGGCAATAAGGATGTCCAAGGATGAACTAAAGAGCAAACCGCTGTCCATTGACGCAAATAGTGGAATATCCATTCGTTGCAAACGATTGTCATCTGAATAGCGTAGCGATTTATTGAGTTTTTTTTACTGAGTTATTACTATGAACAAATGCCAATTGAAGTTGTTATTCAGTTGGTTGTTTGTTTATTGCAATTGACTGGTTCATAAATACTTATGGTGATGCGCTTATTTGACTTTGCCTTTGTTCCTAATTATCCAGAACCTTTAGAAAGGTTGAAGCAATTGGCGGAGACTGAGTATTGGGGGCGAGGCGGTAGGATGCTGAAGAGCTATTTCAATCACATGTTTGACAAAGTCATGGACGATGGTCTGATGACTTTTGCTCCAAATGGTGATACTGCTATTTTTCACACAGGTCTTCAAACAGAGCGTCTTCAGCAACTTTTTGCTGTATTTGTCAAGAACGAACGAGACGATGCTCAAGAGTGGTTCTTTCGAGGGTTCACGACAGAAAACAACGTAGGACTAGGAGAGGTTTTGTGTCAGTTTGATGAACTTCCTGAGAGACCTCGATTTTTAATTCGCTGTGAACAGGCTTTTTATGATTTACGCGTTGGGCCGCCTGATTGCAATTGGCCTCAATTGATCCTCGATAACATTAGCCGAATTCCCCGTCTATTGATTGCCGAAGCGACGCAAGGGCGAATCGAACTGCCAGATATGCGTGATGTTGGAAAGGAAGCATATATCGAAAATTTGGACGCAGCAATTGATGTATTAAGGGATGACCGAGGTCTGAAAATTCTGGGCCAAGAAATGCAGGCGGGTCTAGATCAAGCAATGGATCAGTTGACCTTGGATTACAAATTGGCTGTTCCGACGTGGCATGCCAAGGGTAGATGTCCTGCGCTTGCTCTACCTCTAAGGATTGGGTCTAAAGACCCAAATATTGCTTTAGCAATATGTTGGAATGCAGAATCAGGAATCTATGACCCGGTCAACTTATTGACGCTGGAAATGGCTTATAACAATGCTCGTCTAGTGGCTAAACCCGAGGCAACTTGGTTGGTGAAAGGGAACATTCAAAAGTTGTAATTCGCTAGAGTTAAAACTATGGGTGCTTCCCCATCGTGGACGGCATGTCGACCCCTTGAACATAGAACTGCATAATGCGCAGGGAATCTGCCCACTTGGCGCCCTCAAACCCCGTCATCATAGTGTCCGTAAACTTTCCGCAGTACTGCTCCCACATGGTCTCCGCTAACGGCAGATAAGACCAATGCCAGCGTTCCTCCTCATAGCCAGTTCTTCCATGTTTTTTGTCCGTGTAAACCTGATGGAAGCCAAACCTGAATCCATTGGCACTGAGCCATGCGTAGACATTTGACCCCGGAGGGGTGTCGAACCACTCATTCTCGAGGG
>JAPKAW010000017.1 GCA_028825055.1 Flavobacteriales bacterium
GACGCGATTCGTGCTCGCGTTACAGCAGCGCTTAAGAAAATGCACGAAGGCGAGGTAGAGTTGGAAGAACAAGTGGACCCTAGCTTGATTGGAGGGTTCCAGTTGTTCATGGACAACCGCATGATTGATGCATCAATCAAAAGCGAAATTGAGCTTCTCCGTCGCCACATCAATGACCACGATTACGAACCGGAATTTTAATCCGGTCAAACGAAACTGAAACCGCCTTTATCATGGCAGAAATCAATCCAGCAGAAGTCTCTTCCATATTGCGTGAGCAATTGGCCGGCGTAAAGTCAGCCGCAGAATTGGAAGAAGTAGGAACCGTCTTGCAAGTCGGTGACGGTATTGCTAGAATTTACGGACTTAGTAATGTCGAATCCGGTGAGCTAATCGAATTCGACAACGGAGTTCGTGGAATTGCATTAAACCTCGAAGAGGACAATGTAGGAGCTGTATTGCTTGCTCCTTCAGGGGACCTGAAAGAGGGTTCAATGGTGAAGCGAACAGGTCGTATTGCCTCGATTAACGCGGGTCATGGCATGTTGGGTCGTGTTGTCAACACATTGGGTGAGCCCATTGACGGCAAGGGTCCCATTACCGGTGACTTGTACGAAATGCCTATTGAGCGGAAAGCGCCAGGGGTGATTTACCGACAGCCGGTAAGCGAGCCATTGCAAACCGGAATCAAAGCCATTGACGCGATGATTCCTATTGGACGTGGTCAAAGGGAGTTGATTATCGGTGATCGCCAGACGGGTAAGACGACTGTTGCGATTGATACGATCATCAACCAAAAAGAATTTTATGATGCTGGCGAACCGGTGTACTGCATTTATGTAGCCATTGGTCAAAAGGGATCTACGGTTGCTGGGATTGTGAACATGCTCGAAGAGAATGGAGCAATGCCGTATACGGTTGTTGTTGCTGCTACCGCATCGGATCCAGCACCTCTCCAGTTTTACGCGCCTTTTACAGGAGCGGCAGTGGGTGAATTTTTCCGGGACACAGGCAATGCGGCGTTGGTTGTATATGATGACTTGTCAAAGCAAGCCGTTGCGTACCGTGAGGTGTCACTTTTATTGAGACGCCCTCCAGGACGTGAGGCGTACCCAGGGGATGTGTTTTACTTGCACAGTCGTTTATTGGAACGAGCATCAAAAGTGATTAAGGAGCAAGGAATTGCTTCTCAGATGAATGACTTGCCGGCTTCTTTGAAAGACAAAGTAAAAGGTGGAGGTTCACTGACGGCGCTTCCGATCATTGAAACTCAAGCGGGTGATGTATCAGCCTACATTCCAACGAATGTGATCTCGATTACAGATGGCCAGATATTCTTGGAATCCAATTTGTTTTTGAGCGGTATCCGCCCAGCGATTAATGTTGGTATCTCGGTAAGCCGAGTAGGAGGAAACGCTCAGATCAAATCCATGAAGAAGGTTTCTGGAACCTTGAAATTGGACCAGGCGCAGTACCGAGAACTGGAGGCGTTTGCGAAATTTGGCTCAGACTTGGATGACGCGACGAAGGCTGTTTTGGACAAGGGAGAACGAAATGTGGAGATTCTCAAGCAAAACCTCAATAGCCCAATGCGGGTTGAAGATCAGATTGCGATCATATTTTGCGGAGTGCGTGGTCTGTTGAAGGCCGTTCCGGTAAACAAAGTAGGTGAATTTGAAACAGCGTTTTTATCCTACATGCATTCGAAGCACGAGGATGTGATGACTGCATTGAAGAGTGGGAAGTATGGAGACGCTCAAATTGAAGTGTTGACAAAGGCAGCAAACGAATTGACCGCGCAATACGCATAATCTGAATCATGGCTGGAGGTCTCAAAGAAGTACGGGAGCGGATTACATCGGTGCAAAACACGATGCAAATCACGTCGGCCATGAAAATGGTTGCCGCAGCGAAACTTCGCCGGGCCCAAGACGCGATTACGCGGATGCGTCCTTATGCGGATAAATTGAAGGGTGTGCTATCTAACGTAAGCGCTTCATTGGACAGCAGTGACGGAGTTTACTCCCAGCAGCGCGATGTGAACCGTGTGTTGATTGTAGCGATCACATCCAACCGGGGTTTGTGTGGCGGATTCAATAACAATATCGTCAAAGCAGCAAACGCCTTGATGACCGAAGAAGGGGTAGAATACCATGTATTGCCTCTTGGAAAAAAGGCGTACGAGGCGTTTTTAAAGCGTCGTGAATTGAAGGCGGTGGGTTTTGATGAGGACGCTTGGAAAATCTTTGATGATTTGAAGTTTGAGCGTGCTCAAAAGATTGGAGAGGACATAATGACCCAGTTTGTCAAGGGTCAATATGACGATGTAAAAATCATTTACAATCAGTTTGTGAATGCTGCGGTTCAAGACATTACCACAGAGAACTTCCTTCCATTGGTAGCGTCGGTTTCTGAGCGTGAAAGCACAAGCGATACGGATTATTTGTTTGAGCCATCACAAGTCGAAATTGTTGAACAAATAATCCCTAGCTCACTGAAAGTGCAGCTTTATAAGGGTTTATTGGATAGCAATGCCGCTGAACACGGTGCACGGATGACGGCGATGCACCAAGCGACGGAAAATGCTGGAGATATGCTGCGTGATCTACGTATTTCGTATAACAAAGCACGTCAGGCATCCATCACAACGGAAATCCTGGAAATTGTTGCTGGTTCAGAGGCGTTGAGCTCATAAAATCAACTGTCGGGTTTTGGCACGGCGTTTGATTCCAGTTCTCTCTACGTAGATTGGACTCATGGGTTTTCATTTTCGCATATTGCTTTCGATGTTACTTCTTATGGTGCTGTCAATGACGGGCACTATTTGGGTCGCTTGGCAATTCGCAGTCCGTCAGGATGCGCAATACAATGATCAACGGCTACTAAGGAAGGAAGTGGCGATCGAACAGAGCATGACTTATGTGCTTGACCGCATGCCAGGCCCATTTCACACGGATGACATTCCGCTGGTTTTCTCCGATCGAATTTGTGAATTAGCCGACGTTCATGGCCTTGACATATCACTTTATTCACCAGACGGTAAGCTGCTTACACAATCGTCGGTTGAGGCGAATAAAGAGAGCATGATGCGCTTGCCAGACGCTGTATTATTTCCACTACAGCGTTCTTTAGATGATGTCGAGCGACAAGACCTTGGTCCCGTGGTTTTAGCGCACTGGAATGTCAAAAACTCAGAGGAAAAAGTAGTGGGTATAGCGCAAGTGCGTTATGAAAAGCGCGCCGTAGAAACGGGTGATTTTAAAGGCTTCTTGGTTCAATTGGCTCCGCTTTATGTTGTTTTGATTTTGGGTGGAGCGCTGATAGCAGCACTTCTGTCAAATCGGCTCATTCGAATCTTAACACTGATTCGTGATCGAATGAGGCAGCTTGACCCCACCCAAGAACAACATCCAATAACCTATGAGCAGTCCGATGCTATTGGAGATTTGGTTGAAGAGTACAACACCCTTTTAGGGCATTTACAGAAAACTATTGCTGAGCTGGCACAAAAGGAACGGGAAGGAGCATGGCGTTTGATGGCAATGCAGGTGGCACATGAGATAAAGAACCCATTAACACCAATCAAATTGGGGGTACAGCAACTGGAACGTGCCTGGTTGGATGATAGTCCAGATTTTGATGCTCGTTTGAAGCGATTCTGTAAAACAGCATCTACACAAATTGATGTCTTGGCAGAAATCGCACAAGACTTCTCCTTATTAGCCGACATCGGTGTCCAAGAATTAGAGCCTATAAAACTGGCAAGGGTGATTGAGGAAGTCACGGGGCTGTATCAAATCGGAGGAGACCAAGTCAGTTGGGATATCACGGGGTTTGGAGATGACGTTGTGGTAAGAGGGTCATTCCCGCATCTTCTTAGAGTTTTCAACAACTTGATTTCGAACGCAACACAAGCATTGATCAAAACAGCCAATAAGGAGATCCGGATTACTTGTGAACGACGAGATGATGGATGGCAAATTGCTATCCATGACAATGGGTCAGGAATTGATGACTCTCAGCTTGAGCAGGTATTTCAGCCTCATTTTACCTTGAAAAGAGAGGGGGCAGGACTCGGTCTGACTATAACACGATCTGTGGTCAACCAGCTTGGTGGATCAATTAAAGTGTCGAGGTTACAGGCTGACTGGACCACGTTTATAGTTTGGTTTCCAGCGGGTTAAAACATAGTTCTTCACAATTGTGCGTGATAAGTACACTGAGAAGGGGCGTGGTTTTTAACGATTTTTTTAACAATATTCACGTTGGCATAACCGTGACGTTAATTTTTGAATCTAATAACCCAGTCTCATATGAAAGCAAGAGCACTCTTATTTATGACTTTACTGTTCGTAGGAACGGCATGGTCTCAAGGGAAAGTAACCGGTAAGGTTACGGACCGAAGTTCTGGGGGCGCCATTCCGGGTGTCGCAGTCGTAGTATCTGGACAAGGTATCGGTGTCTTTACTGATGCAGATGGTACGTATTCGATTTCTGCGAACGCAGCAACGGACGTGCTGATGTTTAGTTTTATTGGATTCGACACGGAGCGTGTTTCACTCGATGGAAATTCAAGCGTGAATGTTGCAATGAGCGCAGGGGTTAACCTCGACGAAGTCGTTGTGACGGCCTTGGGTGTTTCACGAGAGAAGAAAGCTCTTGGGTTCTCCGTTCAAGAGCTCGGTAACGAGGCCTTTACACAAGCACGATCCGAAAACATCGTTAAATCGATGACCGGAAAGATTGCTGGGGTGCAAGTCACATCGGGAACATCCATGGGATCTTCCTCTAAAGTGCTTTTGCGTGGAGCAAGCTCGATAACAGGGAACAACCAACCGCTATTTATAGTGGATGGAGTTCCAATGGACAACTCGGACTATTCAAGCGGTAATACGCAGCGATCCGTCGGAGGTTATGACTATGGAAACGCCATGCAAGACATGAATCCAGATGATATTGAGTCAGTGTCTGTTTTGAAAGGTCCTGCCGCTGCGGCCCTTTACGGATCACGAGCGTCAAACGGCGCCATTGTCATTACGACCAAGTCAGGCAAAGGCTACCGTGCCTCAGGCAAAACAGGGTTGGGTGTTTCGGTGAGCACGACGATGGCGTTTAACGATGTCTATGTGCTTCCAGACTATCAGAACTCTTATGGAGGTGGTGCCGGAACGGCTTGGATTAATCAATCGATGGTTGATAGCTTAGGAGAGACTCCAATTCCTGATTACGGATATGACGGATCATGGGGTCCTGCATTGGACGGAACAATGGTTCGCCATTGGGACAGCTGGTATGACTATGAAGGCGATGAGGATTTCGGTGAAGAACGAGGCTGGTCACCAACGGATAGCGATGTTGCTGACTTTTTCCAGACGGGCGTGACGCAAAGCACAAACTTAGCGGTTACTGGTGCGGACGAATCGAGCTCATTCCGATTGAGCTACACCAACCACAACCAAACGGGAGTGTACGAGAATTCGTCACTTAACCGAAATTCGCTGTCTTTCGCAGCATCTTCTGATGTGAGTGATCGACTCTCAGCGAGTGTCAACATCAACTACGTACAAAGCGTAGGAGAGGGTCGCCCGCAAACGGGTTACGGCACATCTGTAATGAGTCAATTTACACAATGGGGTCAGCGTCAATTGAGCATGGATCGCCTGCGGAATTATGAAAATGCAGACGGCTCGCACCGAACATGGAATCGGAACAGCGCCTCTGATGCTTCTCCGCACTACTGGGACAACCCGTTCTGGGAGCGCTACAAGAATGTTCAGAACGACCAACGGGATCGCATGTTTGGAAACATTACGATGAACTATAAGATCAATGACAACTTGAGCTTTATGGGCCGTGCGTTGACGGACTTCTACATTGACCGTCGTCAAGAGCGGATCGCTGTTGGAGGTGTTAATGAATCCTCTTACTCTGAGTATACACGTCAATTGCAGGAGACAAACCTAGATGGTTATTTGAACTTCAATAAGGAAATCAATTCTGATTTGAACCTCGTCGGATTTATCGGGGTTAATCGCAGAATCCGAAATTTCTCTCGCCTTGGCGCATACACCTTAGGGGGTCTAAATACCCCAGGCTTGTATACCGTGAACAACGGTGCAGACGGCTATGAAGTGAGTGATTACGAAAACAGCAAAGTGGTGAACTCGGTACTCGGTTCGGTTAGCTTGGGCTACCAGCAAACCTTGTTCGTTGACATCACAGCAAGAAACGACTGGAGTTCAACACTACCTGAAGAAACCAATAGCTACTACTATCCATCTGCTACGGCGAGCTATGTATTCAGCGATCTCGTTGATATGGACGCTTTGAGCTTTGGTAAGTTGCGTGTTGGTTGGGCTCAGGTCGGAAACGATACAGACCCGTATCAGACCGGTTTGACATATGGAATCAACTCCAATTTTGGAAACTCAGGATCAGCGACTGTGCCAAATGCTCAAAACAATCCGAACCTTTTACCGGAGAGAACGACAAGTATCGAGTTTGGAACAGAGTTAAGTTTTTTCCTCGACCGGTTGCATGTTGACCTCACGTATTACACCAGCACAACTGAAGACCTCATCTTCAACGTTCCTGTTTCTGCAGCCTCAGGTTACACTAGCACCGTGTTGAATGCGGGTAAAACGGAAAACAAAGGATTTGAATTGGCTCTTTCAGGAACACCTGTTCAAACAGAAGATTTCCGATGGGACATTGGCTTGAACTTGGCGAAGAACCAAAACCAGTTAGTTGAGTTGGCGGATGGAGTCGAGAATATTCGGTACACATCCCTATTCGGAGTAACACTCGAGGCCCGTCCAGGAGAGGCATTGGGTACTTTCTACGGATATGATTTCTTGTATGATGATGATGGAAATAAGCTAGTCGATGCAGACGGGTATTACCTCAGCACAGATGAAGTCGTTCCAATTGGAAATATCCTTGCGGATATGACAGGCGGTGTTTTCACAGACCTGCAGTACAAAAACCTCTCATTCAGTGCTTTGGTTGACTTCCAAAAAGGAGGGTCTGTACACAGTTACTCCAATCAGTGGGGCAAGTACTCAGGTACATTGGCTGAGACTGCAGAGAATAACATCCGTGAAGAAGGAATCGTTGTTGATGGCATGGTCGCAGAGTTGGTTGATGGTGATTACGTTTCTACGGGAATTGAAAACAGCACGAATATTTCTGCTCAAAGTCACTTCTTCTACAATCAAGGGTATATCATCCACGCGGCAGATCAATATGACGCAAGCTTTATAAAGCTGCGTGAAATGCGTTTGGATTACAACTTACCAGCTTCGTTGACGAGTGGTTTGCCGTTCAGCAACATTAGCATCGGAGTATACGGACGCAACTTGGCTATTTTGATGAGCAATGTCTCTCACATTGATCCAGAAGTGGCAACATCGTCTTCGAACATTCAAGGATTTGAAGGTGGCCAGCTTCCCGCTGAGCGTACCATTGGATTCAACTTGAAATTCAACCTCTGATTTCCCACCAATAAAAAATTACGAAAATGAATAAGCAAATTTTCTTCATGGTGGGCCTGATTGGAGCCCTCGCCTTCACGGGGTGCCGAAAGGACTTCGAGGAGATCAATTCCAATCCCAACGAACCAACTGCGGTTTCACCTGGATTTTTGATGACCAGCGCACAAAAGGCAACAATGGACCGGGTCTATGACTCTTTCTGGGGTAGCCGACGTGCGATGCAAACAGCGCAATATTGGAGCTCAAACCAGTATTCCAACGAAAGCCGTTACCAGTATCGGGATGCTACAGCAAACGGTGCTTGGGCATCTTTTTACGCGGGTCCTTTGCAAGATTTGCAGACCATCATCGACCTGAACTCAGGCGATAATGCCGCAGATTTTGCTGGGTATGGTGATAACGTGAATCAGATTGCAGTGTGTCAATTGCTCCAAGCATGGACTTTCCAGCACCTCAGTGACGCTTTTGGCGCCATTCCGATGTCAGAGGCGCTTGCAGGAGTGGCCAACACCACTCCAGTGTATGATTCGCAAGCCGATGTGTATAGCGGTCTGTTGAATTTGATCGACGGAGCGTTGAACGGAATGAACGTCAGTGGAGCAGGGCCTCAAGGGGACCAGATTTACGGCGGTGACATGGCACAATGGGCGAAGTTTGGAAACTCACTGAAGCTCCGTGTTGCGATGCGCATGGCAGACGTCAATCCAGTAGCTGCTCAAGCAGCAGCAGAAGCGGCGTTGTCTAGTGGGTCCATCATTGCAGGCAACGAAGACAACGCGCTCTTCAATTACCTCAGCGGTGCTCCGAACAACAACCCAATCAATGAGGATGCGAAGACACGAAACGATTTCGCAGCATCCAATACGATGGTAGACTACCTAGCTTCATTGAATGACCCTCGCATGGGTGTTTACTTCAGCCCGTCTGTTACTTCAGGTGATTACGCTGGTGAAGCTTACGGCTTAAGCGAAGAAAATGCGGCCTTGACACCGGACGATGATGTTTCTCAGCGCGGAGCTGCGATTCTCGCAGGTGACTTGGCGGGCATCTACTTTGATGCGGCTCAGACTCACTTCTTGGCCGCTGAGGCTGCTGAACGTGGTTGGTCGAGCATCCTCTCAGCAGAGGAGCATTACAATGCAGCCATTGGTTTGAATATGAACTACTGGGGCATTGATGATCAAGCTGCAATCGATGCGTATCTCGCTCAAGAGTCTGTGGCATACAGCACGGCTGATGGTGCGTGGAACGAAAAGATTGGCCGCCAAAAGTGGGTAGCATTGTACATGCAGGGATACGAAGGATGGGCGGAATACCGTCGATTGGATTTCGGTCTGTTGCAAGAATGTGCGGATGGTGCGTTGCAAGGCGACGGATCAGTTCCTGCGCGTTTCGAGTATCCAATTGATGAGCAGACGTTGAACAATGCAAATTGGTCAGCAGCTTCCGCAGGTCAAAGTTGGAATGATAAGATGTGGTGGGACGTGAACTAAGCGATCCACTTGCGTGAAAAGAAAGGCCCCGTGAAAGCGGGGCCTTTTTTTATGCGTTCGAATAGCTCATTGTTGCAACATGGGCAATCGAAAGAGATTGCGGTAAAAACAGGGGCTCACGAGCAGGGTAAGACCACGGGCCGGCTCGGCGTTGCATCCAATTCAAATGGAGCCGTTTGTAGATTCAATAAGTGCAAACCGTCCTTCAGTTCATCGGGAACGAAGATGAACTCCGTAATCGTTGCGTGGTGTCGAGGATTTTCAGGCCATTGCCAGAAAATATGATGTGCAGCGAGCGCACCCCCATCTTGCTCGCGATCAACAGAGGGAAGGTCCAATAACACATGTTCGACCCCTCGATCAACCAACCACTGAGCCGCCGCAGCCTCTAGATACGGGGCGTTGGTGTTGGACCAGTTTTTGGAGCGCTTCTCAGTGCTGTTAGGGAGTGTTCGAAGGATGAGTGAAGGCGGCATGGTTTGGGCCCCCCAATGGCGCCCTGAAGCCAATTCTAGTGCTTTGGCCGTGATGACATGGTCTCCATTTCTTAACTCTGGCTGAATGGACACGAGCAAGCACGGCATTAGAGGGGGAATCGATATCCTATTTACAGAGTGAGCTGCCTCTGAGATGTGTCCGAGACACTCTGTGTGGGTGCCATTTCCGTGCGGGTTGAACGTAACATCTCGAAAATTGACATCGCCACCTTCTGCTACTGATCCCAGAAATCCATTCGCTCTAACGGGTTCAATCTGCATCGGACCAACGTACCAAGCACTTGGGCCGCCGGCTTCTTGAAAAGCTAAACTGATGTCGACGGCCGCTTCGCCAGTTGCAGTGAAGTCAATGCCCTCGAATTGAATGGATAGGTTCATGCGTTACTATTGGAGCAAAAAAAAGGCGACCCCATAGGAGCCGCCTTTAAAATACGTTCAAATCGTTTAGTCAAACAAGAAACCAACGCGCAATGAACCTTGGAACATGTTGCCCAAAGTCGTGTTGGAGATGTGGTTTGGCCAGCTGTAGTAAACATCATCGGGACCACTACCGTCTGGGTAGTACTCACTGTAAATGACACCATCGAGTGCGCTGAAAGGCAATTGACCAACAAACTCACCCATGGTTTCAGCACCTGCGGCTTCTGTAGAGAAGGCATTGTTGAAATACATGTTGAAAGCAGTCAAGTTGTCTGTTGTGATGCTGTGATTTCCGAAAGTTGTTTTTCCGAAACCGAGGCCAGCTTCAAAACCAAGGTAGATCGCGTCAGAGAAGTAGTAGTCTGCTCCGAACAAGAGGTTCAAACCAACAGAGGTAAATCCTTGCTCGTTGCCTACGTTCCAAACGACATATTGATCAGGCTGTCCTGCATCGTTGATATCTTCTGGTCCCCAGAACTCTTGTGTATCAGCGCGCTTACCCAAAACGATAGGCACTTCAAAAGCGAAGTAAGGAGACAGGTTGTCTGTGCCGTCAAAGTGAAGCTCATAACCAGGAGCGAATCCGAACGACGAAGTCTTGGTTGTGATGTTCAATTGCGGGCTTACAGGGTCAGATTCTAAAATCTCACCATCCTGGAACCAGGCGTGCAGGTCATTGGAGTTGGAAATGGCCAAAGACAAGCGGAATGCGCGGTTGTCTTCCAAGAAGTTCCGGTACTTGATCGTTGATCCGTCAATGGGGCTGCCTGAGAACGGGGTGAAGCTCACCTCGATGTTGTGCTCATCGCCCATTTGCTTTTGGGCCTGAGTGCCCATTGTTACGAGCGCTGAAAGCGCAAGTGTGAACATGAGTTTCTTCATGATGTTGTGTTGTGTTTCTATAATTTCGAATGCAAGAAACGGAAAAAACACCGAACTCTGCCTTATACCTGCGAACTTTCGCTCATGGAAGAGTTTTCTAAGTCGTCTGATCGGTCCCATTGGGCCACCCATTTTAATCTCAATAGATTTAAAAATCACGGGGCAGCGGTACAGAAAGAGCTCTTAGATTATTTGGAAACGGCATGGTCTCGGAAGTTTGACCGCGTGCTCCCACAAGGATCACCTGAAGAGCGTCTAGACCTTTGGCAATCGGAATTGGAACGTCCTAAAGAGTCTATTGACTCTGGCCTTATTCGAAATGATTTAATCAAAAGAATGGTTGAACGGTCGAATCGGTTGCATGACCCGCGGTATGCAGGACATCAGGTGGCTGTGCCATTTCCTGAATTAGCCTGGTTGCAGGCTGTTACAGGGTTGTTGAACAATGGAATGGCGATCGATGAAATGGGTCCAGCGTCGTCCCCCATGGAAGAGGCTGTAATGCGTTCCATTGCTCAGTTCATGGGGCTGGGCCCTGAGGCCAATGGCGTGCTATGTCATGGGGGCACCTTAGCCAATTTAACAGCGCTTCTCGCGGCGCGGCAGCGGCGTTATCCTGGCAACGCTTGGCGAGATGGGACGAGCAAGCCCTGTGCGCTTTTGGTTAGTGATCAAGCACACTATTGCGTGGCACGGGCGGCTCAAGTTATGGGCTGGGGAGATGGAGGCATCTTTAAAGTGGCCACGAATGACCAGCATCAGATGGATGGGAAGGCCTTGTTGGAGTCATACCAAGAAGCGAAAAATTGGGGGTTTGAAGTGCTGGCCATCGTGGGTAGTGCGTGTACGACGTCGACTGGATCGTTTGATGATTTGGAGATGATGGCGAATTTTGCCGAGCAGCATGGCATGTGGTTTCATGTGGATGGCGCCCATGGTGCAGCCCAAATTTTCTCGAAAACACACAGCGTGGTCTTGAAAGGAATGGAACGCGCGGATTCCATCGCTATGGATTTCCACAAAATGTTGGGGGTTCCTGCCTTGTGTACGGGTTTGTTTTACCGCAATGGCCAAGACGGGTATGCGGCGTTTTCGCATGAAGCGAATTACCTATACGAATCACAGGAGGAGGAGTGGTGGAATTTCAGCAAGCGCACATTCGAATGCACTAAGCGTATGCTCAGTGCTGCGGTGTATGGTATTTGGGAAAACCACGGACCAAATCTCTGGGAGAGCTTAGTCGATCGACTCATTGAGAACGCGAAATCATTTGCCCAAATCGTTGAAAAAAAACCGGGATGGGAATTATTCAATCACCCGCAATCCAACATCGTTTGCTTTCGATCATCGCATTTTGATAATGACACTTTGCGCCGTAAAATGATCAATCAAGGGCCATATTATTTGGTGAAAACAGTGTTTAGCGAGCAAACGTGGCTCCGGTGCACTTTCCAAAACCCGTTGACAACTGACGAGGATATGAATGGCTTGCTGGAGGGTCTAGAAGAGATTGGACGGAGCCTCACAATGCCATGAAATCCACAAACCGTCAAGCTGCGAGGCGGGAGATGCAGAACGCGCGAAGGTTCCGTTGAGTCAAGTTAACTGGCTGACGATGGACTTGTTGACCTCAATCGGATTGGATGCGTTTTAAATAGAAGCGTCCTCTTTCCGCTCTCACTAAGCACAACATTGCCAAATGCCACGATGCGTCCGAGAATAGTCTAGCGCAGTTCTAAGGTTTCCACCTGAGTTAGAATCAACACTTCTGTGCTTTGGCCAATACCCTTTAAATATGCGCTTAAAGAAGTATGTGATTTCGTTGAGAACCAACGAATGCAAGGAGGGAACGATACCGCAGAGCTTATGGATTCGAAATGGTTGGCATACGGGCCTCACCAGTCGTCAGCGTTCGTTCGATAGAGCTCAGAAAGGGCTGACTTTACGATCAATATCGGATGAAAAATAGGGGGAAATGAAGCGTCAAAGCTGCATTTTATTCCACAGTAACGCTTTTTGCTAAGTTTCGAGGTTGGTCCACGTTGCAGTCGCGCAATACAGCGATATGATAGCTTAGCAATTGCAGTGGAATGGTCGTCAACAATGGAGCCAGAGCTTGATCGCATTTCGGGATGGAGATCACAAATTCTGCGAGCTCTTTCAAATCTGAATTGCCCTTGGAAACGAGCGCGACCAACCGGCCACCACGCGCCTTCACTTCTTGAATATTCGAAACCACTTTATCGTAGACGTCATCGTGTGTGGCGATGAAGAAAACAGGCATGTGATCATCGATCAAGGCAATCGGTCCGTGCTTCATCTCCGCCGATGGATATCCTTCGGCATGGATGTAGCTGATCTCTTTCAATTTTAAGGCACCTTCGAGGGCAACAGGAAAGTTGTACCCACGGCCCAAATAGAGGGCGTTGGTGGAGTCCTGGAAGGCACGGGCAATTTTTTGAATTTCCCCGTCTTGCTTCAATAAAGTCTCCACCTTCTCTGGAATGGAATTGATTTCGACAAGCAGTCGGCTGAAGTGTTTGGCCGAGAGGTTCCCATTCCGTTTTCCAACCAACATAGCCATCAAAGTCAGGACAGCCACTTGTGCTGTGAATGCCTTGGTGGACGCGACACCAATTTCCGGACCGGCATGCGTGTAAGCGCCACTATCCGTTTCACGAGCGATGCTCGACCCGACAACATTACACAATCCAAAGACGTGAGCTCCACAGGATTTAGCCAATTGTATAGCGGCAAGCGTATCCGCGGTCTCGCCAGATTGGGAAATGGCAATAACAACATCCGACGGTCGAATAACAGGGTTGCGGTACCGAAACTCAGAAGCATACTCTACTTCTACAGGAATCCGAGCTAAATCTTCAAATAGATACTCCGCTACCAATCCCGCATGCCAACTCGTTCCGCATGCGATGATAATGATGCGTTCGGCAGCTTCCCACTTGTTCCAATGATCATCAATGCCAGACATCCTAATCTCCCCACGCTGCAGACTCATTCTACCACGAATGGAATCAAAAATTGACCGCGGTTGCTCAAAAATTTCCTTGAGCATGAAATGTTCGTAGCCTCCTTTTTCGAGTTCTTCGATTTGCAACTCCAGTTCGTGTATTTCTGGCGTGATGACGACGTTATGCAGATTTCGAATTATCAAACCATGTGAACGATGCATCACAGCCACCTCTTCATCATCTAAATAAATAACGTTCTGCGTGTACTCAATGATGGGCGTAGCATCTGACCCAACGAAGTACTCACCTTCTTTTCCGACACCAATCACAAGGGGGCTGGATTTACGAGCAGCTATTAGAAGGTCCGGTTCGTTTTCATCAATTACCACAATCGCGTAGGCTCCTTCGACCTCTTTCAATGCAATCTGAACGGCCTCGCAGATGGTCAGCCTTGAACGTTTCTGGACTTCCTCTATTAAGTGAACCAACACCTCTGTATCCGTGTCACTAACGAATGTGTGCCCATTGGCTTCAAGGCTTTTTCGAATGGTTTGGTAATTCTCAATAATGCCATTGTGAATCATCGCTAAACTCCCCGAACGCGCTTCATGGGGGTGTGCATTGACATCATTGGGAGGGCCGTGAGTAGCCCATCGAGTGTGCCCAATTCCAGAGTTTCCGTGTAAGGCATGATCCGAACCAATGTGTTCGAGCAGATCTGACACCTTACCCCTTCTCTTTCCGACATTCAATTTACCCTCGCCATTCAAAAGAGCTATTCCAGCGCTGTCATACCCGCGGTACTCAAGGCGTTGTAACCCTTTAATTAGGATAGGAAAGGCGTCTTTTTCACCAATGTAACCAACAATTCCGCACATAATGTTGCCGTTTTATATCACAGGATCAATCGCTCCACGTGACGATTAAGCGCGCATTTTTTGGAATAGAGTCCCCCGAAGCAACAGAGGGTCCGTTCATGGCAACACCTTGAAAAGAGATGCCTGCGCGAGAAGCCACAACATTCAATACATCACTTTCGAGTTCACCATTGAGCATTCGCTGCATTGTTTGGGAAATATTAAAGCGGTAGGCTTGTTCTTCAGCGTCAAAGTTCCCATTGATGTTTAATCCAATGGAAGTTTGGTCGGGGGTAGAAACAACTTCGCCTGACTCGTTTTCTGTCAGAATGAAAAGTTGATTGGGAATCGGGTAGCGTGATTCATTGTGACTTGGGTCCACTGGCAACCAAAGTTCTGCTTTATGGATGGCGCTGTTTTCACCGATGACCTCCTTCCAAGTTGATAAATAAGGTAGCGTGATTTGAGTCTTAAGTCCTGCTCCTGAGAAAACACCAAGAAGGGGTTTTTCCACCTCATCAATGAAGGACTCAGACAGCCCTTGAAATGGGCCTTGCCATTCGTGAGTGAATAGGTTCGAACGGGCACTTAAAGGATTGATGATGTAGTCATAGTAAGACGTGTCTAGATCGTTGTGGTAATGCATCCGCATATAGCTCAACCCGCTGATCATATCAATTCCGACAGCACCCTCTCCACCCATCATCGGGTCGGGGGTAACGTGAAGACCATGGAAAAACGCATTCCAAGCCTCATTAGAATCGTAAACATCGGCTCCGGCCTCTAGGATCTGCTGTCCAAACGCATCCTTTAAATAGACTCGAACCTCTGGGGCTACCGTGTCATTTGCAAAGTAGAGTGTTTGATTTTGATTCAACGGGATGGGTTGAAATCCGGGTTCGGTGAGGTTTTCAGAAAAATGCATAAACGAGTGATTCGAGTAGTATGTCGAATCATACTGCAAGGAATCTTCGAGCTCATAGACATTGATGTACTGTGGAGAGAGCTGACCATACGAGTCTCCGGTATAGCGCAAGGACAAGTAAATGCTGTCTACTTGGGGGTTGGAACCGAAGTCCTTATCCGGTGCGCTCAACCTAAATTGTGTAACGAACCCTGCGGTGTGCCACCCGAAATCGGGGTGATACATTCGCCCGAGAACTGCGGTACTTAAATTGTCGGATTGTAAGCTGTCCTCACGCACTGTTCTGCAGCGCAATGTGAGGGTGTCAGTTTGACTTAATCCAAGTAAATCATCTTGCGCATAATCCAACCCCACCTCTGTTTCAGGTCGATTGCAACTATTTAGGGTGGCGAATCCCAGTGTGCATGCCATGACTGTCGCGAGAAAACCAGCACGTAACTTCAACATGGTGCGAAGTTCTGCTATTCCGGGACAGCCTCAGCCTTTCCCTCCAAAATCGTATCGTAATAATTGTTTATTTCTCCAACATAACCTTCTTCGCCATGGTAAGAAAGCGTTGGAACCCCTGCGCTCTTGATAGCTTCTTGAATTTCGCTACTTAAATCTTCAGACCCTACAATTAGTCCGTCAGCGTGCTGAATTGCCAAACGATTCAGTGAATCAAAAGTGGGATCTTGCATGCATTCAACACTATCGGGTGTGATACCATCCTTGATCATTTTTTCAGCCATACGCTTATTCAAAGTCCCGTCAAAACCTTCGTCGTAAATACTACAAACAACCTTGCTTTGAGCAAAATAAGGGTCCTGACCGAACAGTTGCTTGAGATACACCGGGACGATATTGGTCATCCATCCGTTGCAGTGGATGATGTCTGGAGCCCATCCTAATTTCTTGACAGTTTCCAAAACACCGCGGACAAAGAACAAGGCCCTTTCGTCGTTGTCGGGAAACATTTTGTCATCTCCGTCATGCAAAACAGCTTTGCGCTTGAAGTATTCATCATTGTCGATGAAGTATACTTGCATTCGAGCTGTTGGGATAGACGCGACTTTAATCACCAAAGGGTGATCGGTATCGTCTATCATGAGATTCATCCCAGATAAACGAATGACTTCATGCAACTGATGGCGCCGCTCATTTATCTTTCCGAATCGCGGAGTGAAAACACGGATCTCCCTTCCCTTCTCGTGAACCCCTTGTGGTAAATTCCGACTTACCGAACTCATTTGAGTTGCTGGCAGGAACGGAACAATGTGTTGCGAAATGTAGAGAATCCGAGCTTTGCTCATATCGGCCAGGTTAAATAGTGAGAAGGAGGAATAACGAAGATACGTTTTTTTGACGTATAAATCAAGTAAAAGCCTGTTAAAGTCAGGCGTTTTGAAGCGCTTATGGAGATATTTCACACGTCGAAAGAGCTCAGACATAGATTGAACGAAATAAAGGGTCGAAGCCAAATTGTTGGGTTCGTTCCTACGATGGGGTCCTTGCACTCAGGTCATGCAACGTTGATTAAGGCTGCTAAAACCAAATCCGACGTAGTGGTATTGAGCATCTATGTGAATCCAACGCAGTTCAACAATCAAGATGATTTTAAGGCGTACCCGAAAGGAATTCAATCCGATTTGGATCTTGCGCGGTCATTGAACGTTGACGTGGTTTTTGCTCCAGACACAGAAGAGGTTTATGGCGGAGTTCCGAATGCAGAACCCATACATTATGGTGCCTTGACTAGCGCTTTTGAAGGGTCCAGGAGAAAGGGTCATTTTGACGGAGTGGTTGCAATCGTCAGAAAACTTTTTTTAATTGTCAGTCCGCAAAAGGCTTTTTTTGGAGAAAAGGACCTCCAACAACTTGCGGTAATTCAAGAGTTATGCAGGAGGGAATTCAGGGATTTGGAAATCGTTCCTTGTCCAATCATTCGTGACGTCGATGGCTTGGCTTTGAGCTCTCGGAATATCCGGCTGACTTCAAAAGACCGGCTCGTCGCGCTGGAATTAAATCGCACGTTGAATCGATTGAAAGCAGCGGTAAACGAATCCAAAGGGGGTGGGGTGGATTTGAATTCAGAACGGATTGCGTTGGATGGTAATGATGACCTTGACCTAGAATACCTCGCTATTATCGATGCAGATTCCTTTGAAGAAGTGGGCGAAAACAAATTGAAAAAGGGACATGCGGTGATCGCCGCACAAGTGGGATCTGTTCGGTTGATCGACAATCTTTTTATGGGTTAAATCAAAAGGATTCGTAATTTCTCAACAG